>NZ_JANCPQ010000005.1:0-188622 GCF_024295825.1 Streptococcus sp. CF10-1
TCAGTTATAGTGCCCTGCACATTGGTTCGTCTTGTTCAGTTTTCAAAGGTCTTTGTCACTCATTCTCTCTCGAGCGACAACTATATTAGTATATCACAGCTACCTGCCTCTGTCAACAGATTTTTTAAACTTTTTTCAAGTTTTTTTAACCGCAATACACCATAGTCCGTACGGGATTCGAACCCGTGTTACCGCCGTGAAAAGGCGGTGTCTTAACCCCTTGACCAACGGACCTGAGCTTTTCGACTCTTTCTATTATACCTACTTTTTTACCTTTGTCAAGAACTTTTTTCAGTGAAGTTGATTTTTTCTTTTCTTCACTAACTTAACCACTGCTTCTGTTCGTGCAGTGTGGGGAAACATATCGACCGACTGGATATACTGAAGATCATAGACTTTTACTAGTTTAACCAAATCTCGTGCCAAGGTCGAAACATTGCAGGATACATAGACCATTTTTTCTGGAACATAGGTCAGAATGGTTTCCAACAGCTTATCATCTAAGCCTGTACGAGGAGGGTCGACTATCAGGGCATCCGCTCGGTAGCCTTCTTTATACCAGCGTGGAATAATCTCTTCAGCTGTTCCAGCTTCGTAATGGGTATTGTCAAATCCCATTTTTTGAGCATTTCTCTTGGCATCTTCTATAGCTTCTGGAATAATATCCATTCCTCTGAGACTCTTGACCTTCTTTGCGAAGGCAAATCCGATCGTCCCAACACCACAATAGGCATCGATCAGATGATCCTCTTCGCTAACCTCCAGAGCCTTAACTGCTTCACTATAGAGAATTTCTGTCTGCTCAGGATTAAGCTGATAAAAAGCTCGGGGCGAGAGAGAAAACTCATAGTCCAGTACTCCTTCTTGAATACTCTCTTGGCCCCAGATAATTTCCGTCTTTTCACCATAGATTTCACTTGTTTTTGCTGTATTTGTATTGACAGCAACCGTGACGACTTCTGGAAAATCTTTAACTAAGTCTTTTACCAGCTGGGTTAAATCAAGCTGACGATTCGTAACAATGATTATCTGAACTTGCCCCGTTTTTCTTGCTCGACGTACCATGATAGTGCGCACACCGAGCGTTTTTCTCTCATCGGTGATGGGGATTTGATGGTAAGTAAGAAGTTCAGCTAGGCGATTCGCAATCACTTGGGTTTCCTTATCTTGCACCAAACAGTCTTTCAACTCTACGAGATAATGAGAGTTTTGTGCATACAAACCTGCCTTGACCTGATTTTTAAATTTCCGAGTCTGGAATTGAAGCTTAGCACGGTAGTACTTTGGTTCCTGCATTCCGATAGTTGGACGGATTTCATAGTTTTCATATCCCGCAGGGGCAAATTTTTTCAAGGCTTGGTGGAGCAAATCTGTTTTAAACTCTAACTGTTTATCATAGTGAAGGTGCATGATTTGACAACCACCACATTCATTATAAAACGTACATGCTGGTACAACTCGAAACTTGGACTTTTTATTTACTTTGAGTAATTTTGCTTCAACAAAGTTGCGTTTAATAGAAGTAATCTGACAATAGATATCTTCTCCCTTGAGGGCACCTGGCACAAAAACGAGGGTTTTCTGGTAAAAACCGATTCCCTCACCATTGATGCCCATACGCTTAATTTTTAATGGAATTTTTTGTTTGACTTTTAGATTCATAAGTCTATTATACCACGTAGTTTCTCAATGGTTAAGAATATGTTACAATAAAACCATGAATACAAAGACATCTCATTTTTCCCCATTGGATTTTCCTGAGCAATTACGAACTTATATAGAGGGAGCAACCCTTTCTGACAGCTCTTCTCATTCAGGCGCAACGGTTCTCTATCTTGATTCAGGTTACTATTTGAAAATTGATCAAAAGAGAAGATTAGAGCGAGAAGCTGACATTGCAAGGTGGTTTGAAGCCAAAGGACTGGGAACTCCAGTTATCGACTACTTATCTACAGATAAAGATTACCTTTTAACAAAAGAAGCGTCTGGCAAAGATGCCCTTGCCTTTCTGGATCAGCCAGAAGCAATTTGCCGAACCATGGCACATGCCCTTAAAAAACTTCACAACTTACTCCCACACAATTTTCCATCAGAAAATCATTTACAAACCTATAAAGATAGAGCTTTGAAAAACTATGAAAAAGGCGAGTTCTATGCCAAGGCCCTCCTACCCCAATTTCAGATTAATAGTCGCGAAGAGGCCTTTCAACTCATCCAAGAACAAGGACATCTTTTAAAGACTGATGCCTTTATTCACGGTGATGCCTGTCTACCAAACTTTATTCTAAAAGATGCTAGCCGTTTCTCTTGCTTTATTGATCTGGGCTTGGCTGATTTTAGTGATCGTCATATCGATCTTTTTTGGGCAGTTTGGTCTCTAAACTATAACCTAGATAACCCTAAATACGCTGAACTGTTTCTTGACTATTACGGCAGAGAAGAGGTCGACACAAACAAACTTCAGCTCGTTGCTGCCTTTGAAGCATTTGGATAAAAGGTAAACCATGAAAATCACAAAACTTGAAAAGAAAAAACGCCTCTACCTGATGGAGCTAGATCATCAGCAAACCTCTTATATCACGGAAGATACTATTGTCCGTTTTATGCTGTCTCGAGATAAGGTCATTAGCAAAGAGGAACTGACCAAGATACAGGGCTTTGCTCAGTTTTCTTATGGTAAGAATCTCGCCCTCTACCATTTATCCTTCAAGGCTCGTACTGAAAAGGAAGTTCGTGAGTATCTGAAAAAGTATGATCTTGAAGAAACAATCACTAGTCAAGTTATCGCTAACCTTAAAGAAGACAACTGGATAAATGATCGTCAGTATGCCTATTCTATCATCAATGCAAATCAACTTTCTGGAGATAAGGGACCCTATGTGCTAGCTCAAAAACTGTCTCAAAAAGGGATTGTCAAATCAACGATTGAAGAGGTTTTAAAGGATTTTGATTTTTCAGAGGTTGCTCAACGTGTGGCGGAGAAACTTCTTAAAAAATACATGGGAAAGCTTCCCGCTCGTGCCTTGCAGGATAAGATCATTCAAAGCTTGACGAACAAAGGCTTCTCCTATTCTGATGCTAAAAATGCTTTTGATGACTTGGATAGTCAAGTCGGCCAAGAAACGACTCAAGAACTCATTTTTAAAGAGCTAGACAAACAATATGCTAAGTATGCTCGAAAGTATGAAGGATACGAACTTAAACAGCGTTTAACCCAAGTTTTAGCTAGAAAAGGCTATGATTTTTCGGATATAGCCAGCGCTCTCAGAGAATATCTTTAACATTTTCAGGTAAAATTCAAAAAAATTAGACCAATTTATGATATAATAGTAGACGATAAACTTATAAATTGTAGAAAGTTGGTTAGTTATGAAACTTCCAAAAGAAGGCGACTTTATTACAATTCAAAGTTATAAGCATGATGGGAGTCTTCACCGTACTTGGCGAGACACCATGGTACTAAAAACAACAGAGAACGCCATTATCGGCGTCAACGACCACACACTTGTTACCGAAAGTGACGGTCGTCGTTGGGTGACTCGAGAACCGGCTATTGTTTACTTTCACAAAAAATATTGGTTTAATATCATTGCTATGATTCGCGATAATGGGATTTCCTACTATTGCAATATGGCCAGCCCCTACTATCTAGATGAGGAAGCCCTGAAATACATTGATTATGATTTGGATGTCAAGGTCTTCACTGATGGTGAAAAGCGTCTCTTGGACGTTGAAGAGTATGAGCGCCATAAACGCAAAATGAAGTATTCTGATGATTTAGACTATATTTTGAAAGAGCATGTTAAAATCCTTGTTGATTGGATCAACAATGGACGCGGTCCTTTCTCAGAGGCCTATGTCAACATTTGGTACAAACGCTACATAGAACTAAAGAATCGGTAAAGTTGTCAAGCCGGGGTGAGAGCCCTGGTTTTTTTATTTGAAAAACCCAGCTTTTCGGCTGGGTTGATTTCTATATATCTAATTTAGTCACAGTAAACTTGATGTGGGAATAGTCTTTTTCAACATCCTTATCCAACAAGAAAGCCGTGGCATCCTTCTTAACCTGAACAAGGTCAATGTTCTGAGCTTGAGCCGCATAGACGCATCCACAATAACATTGACGATAAATATCATACTCCTCGCACATCTCCACTGAACGTTTGTAGCCTTGATTTTTCTTGAAATCACTTGGAAGATAGTGGGTTGTGTAAATCTTTTGCACATCAATTCCGATGCTGTTGATGGTTTGAGAATTCTTATGAGGACTGATGGTCAATGCTGAACCAAAGTAGTCAAAGCCCAAGTCCATAGCTACCTGTGCTGTTTTGTCCAAACGGTAGTCAAAACAAACCTTGCAACGGTCACCACCTTCGGGTTCTTCTTCTAGTCCTCTAACTAACTTCCGGTATTCATTTGGTTCGTAGGGAGCTTCAAGATACTGAACCGTATTGCCTGTTCGCTCATTGAAATCACTGACAAATTTCTTGGTGACGTAAGCCCGCTTGTGGTATTCTGCCTTGGGATGGATGTTAGAATTGGCAAAATAGATGGTCACATCCGCGTACTTAGTCAGATACTCTAGGGTGTAGGTACTACAAGGAGCACAGCAAACATGCATGAGAATAGTGGGACGTTGCTCATTTTTCTCCCAAACCTGAACCATTTTCTGCATGACACGGTCATAATTAATCTTCTGATTGGGATTCATCTTGCTCAGAATTTCTTCTACATCGATCATGTTCTTCTCCTTTTTCTAGTCTTATTTTATCATATAAGTTAAGAGAGCTCAAATCTATTTAGAAGAGATTATCATAAAAAGAAGGGATATGCATTCCCTTCTTTGGTTTTTTTATAAGTTAATTTTACATCATCCCGCCCATCATGCTTGGATCCATGGCTGGAGCTGGGGCAACTGGTTCTGGTTTATTGGCTACGACTGCTTCTGTTGTCAAGATCAAGCTGGCTACAGAGGCTGCATTTTGAAGGGCAGAACGACTAACCTTAACTGGGTCAATGATTCCTTCTTCAATCATATTAACCCACTCGCCAGTTGCTGCGTTGAAGCCTGTACCAACTTCAGCATTCTTCAAGCGGTCAATAACAATAGAACCTTCGAATCCTGCATTGTGGGCGATTTGACGAACAGGTTCTTCCAAGGCGCGGAGAACAATGTTGCGTCCTGTCGCTTCATCTCCTGTCAATTCCAAATCAGCTACGGCTGGAATGACATTGGCAAGAACAGTTCCACCACCTGCAACGATGCCTTCTTCAACTGCTGCACGAGTAGCGTTGAGGGCATCTTCGATGCGGAGTTTCATTTCTTTCAACTCAGTTTCAGTTGCAGCTCCGACCTTGATGACTGCGACACCACCTGACAATTTTGCCAAGCGTTCTTGCAATTTTTCACGGTCGAATTCAGAAGTTGTGGTTTCGATTTGTGACTTGATAACCGCAACACGGTGGGAAATGGCTTCAGGATTTCCAGCACCTTCTACGATAACCGTGCTGTCTTTGTCCACAGTTACTCTCGCTGCTTGACCTAGCGCCTCAATAGTAGCGTCTTTCAACTCAAGACCAAGATCTTCTGTGATGACAGTTCCACCTGTCAAGATAGCGATGTCTTCTAACATAGCCTTACGACGGTCACCAAAGCCAGGGGCCTTGACAGCTACGACATTGAAGGTTCCACGAATCTTGTTCAATACAAGAGTTGGCAGAGCTTCGCCATCCACATCATCTGCAATAATCAAGAGAGGACGATTGCTTTGGAGAATGCTTTCTAGAAGTGGCAAGATTTCTTGGATATTGGAGATCTTCTTGTCTGTAATCAAGATGTATGGATTTTCAAGGTCAGCCACCATCTTTTCGCTATCTGTCACCATGTACTGTGATAGATAACCACGGTCAAACTGCATTCCTTCAACAACTTCAAGCTCTGTTTCCATACCACGTGATTCTTCAATAGTGATGACACCGTCTTTGCCAACTTTTTCCATGGCTTCAGAGATGTATTCGCCGACTTTTTCAGAACGAGAAGATACAGCGGCAACCTGAGCGATGGCTTCTTTATTGGCAACTGGAATGGCATTGTTTTTCAAGGCTTCTACAGCTGCGGCAACTGCTGCTTCAATCCCACGACGGATACCGATTGGGTTGGCACCCGCAGTGACGTTTTTGATTCCTTCGCGGACGATAGCTTGAGTCAAGACTGTTGCAGTTGTCGTTCCGTCACCTGCGATATCATTGGTTTTTGAAGCTACTTCTGATACCAATTTGGCACCCATATTTTCAAAATGGTCTTCCAATTCGATTTCTTTGGCAATGGTCACACCGTCATTGGTAATCAATGGTGAGCCAAATGATTTTTCAAGAACGACATTCCGACCTTTTGGTCCTAAGGTTACTTTAACAGTGTCTGCTAGGATATCGACACCACGGACCATCGCTGAACGAGCATCAGATGAAAATTTAATTTCTTTTGACATACTTACTTTCTCCTTCTATTCTTCAATGATAGCCAAAATGTTAGCTTCGCCAACGATGATATACTTTTCATCGCCATCTTTGATATCAAGACCTGCATGGGCTTCAACTAAGACACGGTCTCCAGGCTTCACGCTTGGAGCTACCAAGTCACCGTTCAAGGTACGAACACCTTGTCCAGTAGCTATAACTTGGGCTGTTTTTGTTTTTTCTTGGGCTGAGCCTGCAAGGACAAAGCCTCCAACAGTTTGTTCTTTTTCTTCGATTTTCAAGACCACACGGTCTCCTAATGGTTTCAACATCTGTTTTCCTCCATGATGAGATACATATTATTAGCACTCTTTGTATATGAGTGCTAATTCATAATTCTATTGTATCACTTGGTCAGAAATAGTCAAGAAAAAAGTCTGACTTTCTCAAGATAAAAAGCCTGAGATTGACTCAGGCTTTTCTATGCTTAAAATGGCAATTCCTCCTCTTCCAAGACCAAGTCTGCCAAATCCTGTCCAGCGTTATTTTCACGCATGGCTCGTTGGGCACGACTTTCCAAAAGTTGGAATCCTGTCACAAGAACTTCAGTCACATAGTTCATCTGGCCATTTTTCTCAAAGCGACGGGTACGAAGTTCTCCATCCACAGAGATAAGACTACCTTTAGTTGCGTAGCTTGCCAAGGTTTCAGCCAATTTTCCCCAAAGAACAAGATTGACAAAGTCAGCTTCGCGTTCCCCATTCTGGTCTTTGTAACGACGGTTCACAGCGATCGTTGCGCGCGCTACTGACTTGTCATTGTTGGTTTTGTGCAATTCTGGTGTAGACGTTAAACGTCCAATAAGAATAACTTTATTATACATATTTTCTTCCTCCTACTTATCTATTCGCAGGGAATCAAAAAAAGTTACAGAAATTTGTAACTTTTCGAGAAAATTTTTTATTTTTTATGAACCATGAAACCTGTCGCCTGTTGATTGGCCATAATAGTCATATCTGTAATCTGCACACGGCGAGGCTGACTGGTCACATAGACAACTGTATCTGCAATATCTTGAGCTTGCAAGGCCTCAATTCCCTGATAGACGGTGGCAGCACGCTCTTTGTCACCATGGAAACGTACCGCAGAAAAATCTGTTTCGACAATCCCTGGCCGAATGGTGGTCACCTTGATATTCGTTGCAATGGTATCAATTCGCAGACCATCTGAAAAAGTCTTAACTGCAGCCTTGGTTGCTGAGTAAACAGCTGCACCCGCATAGGCGTAGATTCCTGCGGTCGACCCCATGTTAATGATATGACCCTGATTGACTTTTACCATTGCTGGCAAGAAACAGCGAGTGACCGCCATCAAACCTTTAACATTGGTATCCAACATAGTCAGCATATCCAATTCTTCATAGTCTTGATAGGGAGCCAAGCCAAGAGCTAGTCCAGCGTTATTGACCAATATATCAATCTGCCCTATCGTTTCCAAAATATCGGAGCAGACAGTCTTGACCATGGTCATATCCGTGACATCCAGTGGAAGGATCCAAACTGTTTGATTTGGAAAAGTTTCTGCAAACTCTGACTTGAGAGTCTCTAGTCTGTCTGTCCGTCGCCCTGTTAGAACGACATTCTCCCCCTGCTCCAGATAAGCACGCGCAATCGCTTCACCAATTCCAGAGGTCGCTCCTGTAATCACTACATTTTTCGCCATCTTATCCCCCTCTATCTGGTCTATCAAATACCGACAATTTCCTAGGCCGTCCAGTGTTTGGCTGGGTCAAATGGAGTTCCGACAACTTGGTCTTCTGATAATTCAATAACCCCACATTTTTGCGGAGCATTCGGCAAGGCAAGTTCACGAGGGCTGCACATCATACCAAAACTCTTTTCACCGCGAAGTTCGCCTGGGAAAATGAGATTGCCTTTTGGCATCATAGCTCCCTGAAGAGCTACAATGGTTTTCAAACCGACACGCGCATTGGGAGCCCCTGCAACGATTTGTACCGTCTTGTCACTAGATACTGCTACTTGGCAGATATTGAGGTGGTCACTATCTGGATGTGCTACCATCTCGACAATTTCACCGACAACAAACTTAGGTTCTTTGTCATTGACAATCTCTTCTGCAAAGCCTTCCGCTCGCAATTCTTGGTTCAAACGTTCTACTTGTTCATCTGTCAAAAAGACTTGACCACGCTCTGCAATTTCAAACAAACTTGAAATTTCGAAAATATTCCAAGCTACTGTTTCTCCATTTTCTTTGAGGAAAACACGGGCAATATTGCCTTTGCGCTCCACATCTAGTTTGGCATCTCCGCTGTTTTTCACGATGATCATAAGGACATCGCCAACATGCTCTTTATTATATGTAAAAATCATTCTTTCCTTTTCTCCTATTTCAGTTCTGCTAAAAAGTCGTTAATTTGTTGCTTGCTTTTACGGTCGCGATTGACAAATCGGCCGATTTCCTTGTCCTTTTCTAGCACAACAAGGCTAGGAATCCCGTACACATCCCAGAGTTTGGCTAGATCCAGATACTGGTCTCGGTCCACTCGAATAAAGGTGAACTCTGGATTTGTCTCCTCAATCTCTGGCAAGGCAGGATAGATATAACGACAATCGCCACACCAGTCCGCCACAAAAAGAAAGACCTTCTTGCCATCTTGCTCGACAAAACCTGCTAGTTCTTCTATACTACTAGGAATTATCATAAGACTTCCTCCTCATAGACCATGTCTTCATTTTCATAGACAAAGGTATAGTGACGACCATCCTCGAAAATGACTCCTCCGACAAGTCGCTCTAGACTACTTTCGTAGACTTGAACATAGAGAGTCGCAATCTCACCCATATCTGAGAAAAGTTCGCGCACGATAGCGGTCAACTCTTCCTGAGTCTTCATGAGCTTGTGATTATCTGCTGCTTTTTTAGCCCCCAAAGCAAGGGCACTTAGACCAGCCACAGTCAAGCCAGTCATCCATAATTTCTTAGCTTTCATACCATTCATTGTAACACAAAAAGGGCTCTAGGACAAATAGGGAAGCCGTATACGAGCAAGGAAAATCTCTTCCCTCAGTGAGTCTAATTCTTATTGCCAAGCGCCTGAGTTCCTGAATGAATTAAAAAACCTCTGAGATTCTTCTCAAAGGCTCTGATTTTGCTAATTACTGTTCTCAACTGCTGCAGTAACAAAGGCAGTGTAGAGTTCTTCTGGACGGTTTGGACGACTGGAAAGTTCAGGGTGATACTGACAAGCCACAAAGAATTTATTTTCAGGAATTTCCACGATTTCTACCAAACGATTGTCTGGAGAAACTCCTGAGAAGACAAATCCTGCTGCTTTAAACTGTTCACGAAAGGCGTTGTTAAACTCATAACGGTGACGGTGACGGCGTTGCACCACTTCTTGATTATGGTAAGCAGCCGCTGCTTTAGAACCACGTTTTAACTTAGACGGATAAAGTCCCAAACGAAGGGTTCCACCCATATCCTCAACATCAACCTGGTCACGCATAATATCAATGATAGGGTATTTTGTATCAGAATCAAGCTCTGCAGAATTGGCACCTTCAAGCCCTAAAACGTGACGAGCAAACTCGATACAAGTCAACTGCATTCCCAAGCAGACTCCCAACATTGGAACATCATTTTCACGCGCATAGCGAATGGCTTGGATTTTCCCTTCCGTACCACGTTGGCCAAAACCTCCTGGTACGATGATTCCGTCCGCATCAGACAAGAGCTCTGCTACATTCTCTGCTGTCACATCATTGGCATTGATCCAATTAATCTTCACTTCTGCGTCGTTGGCATACCCAGAGTGTTTCAAGGCTTCAACCACTGAGATGTAGGCATCTTGCAACTCCACATACTTACCGACAAGGGAAATTTTAACTTGTTTTTTCAGGTTCATGACCTTGTCCACCATAGCTGACCACTCCGTCATATCCGCTGCTGGTGCATCTAATTTCAAATGGTCACAGACAATTTGGTCCATGCCTTGCGCCTGCAAGTTCAATGGAATTTGGTAAAGGTGCTCGACATCCAAAGACTCGATAACAGCTTCTGGAGCCACGTCACAAAACTGAGCTAGTTTATTTTTAATTCCTTGACCAGCTGGTTTTTCTGTACGAATAACCAACATATTTGGCTGGATTCCCAATCCACGCAATTCTTTTACAGAGTGCTGGGTTGGTTTGGTCTTCATTTCACCAGCAGCCTTGAGGTAAGGAAGCAAGGTTGTATGGATGTACATGACATTATCTGCACCCACATCTGCCTTCATCTGACGAAGGGCCTCTAGGAATGGCAAGGACTCGATATCCCCAACGGTTCCACCAACCTCTGTGATAATGACATCCGAGTCGGTCGTGACAGCGGCACGCTTGATTTTTTCTTTCAAAGCATCTGTGATATGAGGAATGACTTGAACAGTTGCCCCAAGGTATTCTCCACGGCGCTCCTTACGAAGAACTTCACTGTAAATTTTCCCAGTTGTCACGTTGGAATATTTGTTTAAATTAATATCGATGAAACGTTCATAGTGACCCAAGTCCAAATCTGTCTCAGCCCCATCATCAGTCACAAAGACTTCCCCGTGCTGGTAAGGACTCATGGTTCCCGGATCGATATTGATATAAGGGTCAAACTTCTGAATGGTTACTTTGAGACCACGATTTTTCAAGAGACGCCCCAGACTTGCTGCGACAATCCCTTTCCCAATAGACGACACCACACCACCAGTTACAAAAATATATTTCGTAGACATAGATTCCTCTTTCTAAAATGCTCAAGACCTTGTTAACTACGAGGGGAGATCGAAAACAAGACCCTTATGAATAACGACTTTTCAAGAAAACTTCCTGAAAAACAAAAATAGCTCCCTAGTAACTAGGGAGCCCCGACCTCTAAAAGAGGTGCCCGAACAATATGATACCTCAAAGCAGAACATTTGTCAACCCGAATTGGTAAACGATGAAAAAAGGAGATTGTTTTCAGAAAACCGACTAAAAATCCACATCCAAACGGATGATCTGCTCAAGGAATAAAAAAGGAGATCAGGCGATCTCCTCTGTGAAGTCTTCTACTCTTCTTCACTTGTTTCAGCGTCATCGTCAGAAAATTCGTCGTTTTCTTCGTTGAGATCCACGTCTTCACCCAAGTCATCAGGGGCGATTTCGTTGATTTCTGCATCGTAAGCTTCCACTTCATTTTTCTCATCATCTGGATTTTCATCATCATATGAAAGAGCTGGGTCTGCTTCGTATGCATCTTCATCCTCTGGATCATCTGCATTGTAGTCAATGGCATCTGAATCACCATCCATGAAGGCATTGACACGTTTTTTCTTAGCTTTTGGTGCCACTTCATCGTCGTCACTTTCTTCAAGAGCGATGATTTCTTCGTCGATTTCGTCCACACCATACCATGAACGAAGACCCCATTTGTTGTCTCCAAGTGAGATGAAGCTACCGTCAAAGTTCAACTCTGTGTAGAACAAAGGCAAAGCTTCGCGGATATCGCTGTTTGATGTTCCAAGGTAGTTTTGAATTTCATTTACAAGATCGCTAAAATGCATCTCATGATCGCGACCACGAAGTTCCAAGATAGCACGCGCCACCTCAATCATAGATAGTTCACTTTTTTCTTGCCCAGCAAATACTTCTAATTCCAAAGCGTTTCTCCTCATTTTTACTACTATCGCCAGAGCGAACAGACTCTGACCTCATTTTATCATGTACTCTTTATTGTACGATAATTTTGCGGAATAGTCAAAGGTTAAATGGGAGAAAGTGACAGGACTTTTTATTTCTTTGCTACCCAGCCAATTGTGTCGATGGGTGGAGTTTTAAGAACAAATTGACTGAGTTTACTGTGTAGTAAGTTGATTTCTAAAATATTAATCTTTCTAATACGGCATAAAGGATAATTTAAAAATAGAAAATCTAATTTATAAAGCAATTACGGCTAATTTTATATTTTTCAATCTTTTATTCACGACTATCATATTCATTAGTAAGTATTATTTAATTATACTAATACCAAAAGAAATTCATAAAATAATAGTTTCTTATTATCTAAATACCATTTTTACTATAAAAATAAGTATTGGAGCAATAACTGTACTTATGGAAGAGAGAGAATTGACAAGTTTTGTTTGTATTTTAGAATCGTATACTGAAATTAAACTATGTAATCTTACAATCAAAATATTTAAACTAAAGAATAATGGGAATAGAACAACCAAGGCAACAATTATAGAAATAAATACTGAGAGACTAGATAAAATAATAGGATACTTCAAAAACTGTATAAAACCTTGCTTAATCTCTGAATAAGTAAATAAATATAAAAAGATAGCTACTGTAAATCCTAAAATATTGATAATGTTTTGCTTATCTAGTAAATACTTAATAACTACTAAAACAATATAGATTAAAATCATTAACAACATTTGCTTTAAAGTTGTATCAAACGATAAAACTAGATTATTCTTTATTATATTTACTTCCAAAATCGAGGATATATTTTTAAAATTACTTGAAATGTTATTAATTATATTGAAAATAAAAACAACTAAAATAATCCAAAGAGATGCTTTGTATAACTTGTTTGATAAAAATTTTTTATCTTCTAATCTCTCCTTCTCAAATTTTTCAAGTTCATTCTTTAATTCTATATTTATGGTCTGTGGGTTATTAATTTGTATATAACCATTTTGAATACTTACGTCCTTGAAATCAAAATTTGAATTATTTTGATAATTGTAATTAGATACAATTGATTCTATCTGTTTCTTATCAGTAAAGTCACTTTTTATTTGCCATAAAAATGATAAAACAGGTATCCCGTATGTAATAAAACCGGCCAATATTTCTACTACATTTTTAAGATTCATTTAAATTTTTCTCCTTTTTCTAAAAAATACATGTTGCCAGCTTTATCCCACCAGTTTCTTCATCTCATCAATACGTGCGACGGTCGCGTCGTATTTAGCTTGGTAGTCGGCTTGTTTGTCGCGTTCTTTTTGGACGACTTCTGGTTTGGCATTGGCTACGAAGCGTTCGTTAGAGAGTTTCTTGCCTACCATGTCCAGTTCTTTTTGCCATTTAGCGAGTTCCTTGTCGAGACGAGCGAGTTCTTCTTCTACATTAAGGAGGTCTGCCAGTGGCAAGTAAATTTCTGCTCCTGTGATGACGCTTGACATTGCGAGTTCAGATGCAGGGATAGTTGATGCGATTTCCAAGTGTTCTGGATTTGTAAAGCGTTTGATGTAGTTGACATTGCTGTTAAAGAAGGCTTCCAATTCGCTATCGCTTGTCTTAACAAGGATAGTGATAGGCTTGCTTGGAGCAACGTTTACTTCCGCACGCGCATTACGAACAGCACGAATCAAGTCTTTGAGGCTTTCCACACCAGTGTGAGCCGCAGGGTCTTCAAAGACTGGGTTGACAGTTGGGTATTCCGCTGTAACGATAGATCCTTCTGAGATTTGTCCAAAGATTTCCTCTGTCACGAATGGCATGATTGGGTGAAGGAGACGAAGGATCTTGTCCAAAGTATAAAGGAGAACAGAACGTGTGATGACTTTCTCTTCTTCATTATCGCTGTAAAGGACTTCCTTGGTCAACTCAACGTACCAGTCCGCAAACTCGTCCCAGATGAAGTTGTAGAGGATGTGTCCAGCTACCCCAAACTCAAACTTGTCAAAGTTTTCAGTAACTTTGCCGATGGTTTCATTGAGGTTGTGGAGAATCCAGCGGTCAGTAACGTTTCCAGCTTCCTTGTTAACAACTTTTTCGACATTGGCACTTGCTTGCTCAAGGGTCAAGCCTTCATTGTTCATGAGGATGTAGCGAGAGATGTTCCAGATCTTGTTAATGAAGTTCCATGAAGCATCCATTTTCTCGTAAGAGAAGCGCACGTCTTGACCTGGTGCAGAACCGTTTGAAAGGAACCAACGAAGGCTATCTGTTCCGTACTTATCAATAACATCCATTGGATCAATCCCGTTACCGAGAGATTTCGACATCTTGCGTCCTTGTTCATCACGAATGAGACCATGAATCAAGGCGTTTTTGAATGGCGACTTGCCAGTAAATTCCAAACCTTGGAAAATCATCCGAGACACCCAGAACGGAATAATATCATAACCAGTCACCAAAGTTGATGTTGGATAATAACGTTTAAAGTCTTCTGAGTCGACATCAGGCCAGCCCATAGTTGAGAATGGCCAAAGGGCAGAACTGAACCAAGTATCCAAGACGTCTTCGTCTTGAGTCCATCCGTCACCCTCTGGAGCTTCTTCGCCGACGTACATTTCGCCCTCAGCATTGTACCAAGCAGGGATTTGGTGCCCCCACCAGAGCTGACGAGAGATTACCCAGTCATGGACATTTTCCATCCATTGAAGGAAGGTATCGTTGAAACGAGGTGGGTAAAATTCCACCTTGTCCTCTGTATCTTGGTTGGCAATGGCATTCTTAGCCAATTGGTCCATCTTGACGAACCATTGCGTAGACAAGCGTGGCTCAACCACAACACCTGTACGCTCTGAGTGACCAACACTGTGAACACGTTTTTCGATTTTAACGAGGGCACCGATTTCTTCCAACTTAGCAACGACTGCCTTACGAGCTTCAAAACGGTCCATGCCTGCAAATTCAAAGGCCAAGTCATTCATAGTTCCGTCGTCGTTCATGACGTTGACTTGTGGCAAGTTATGACGTTGACCAACCAAGAAGTCGTTTGGATCATGGGCAGGCGTGATTTTCACGACACCCGTACCAAACTCAGGATCTGCGTGTTCGTCTCCAACAATCGGAATCAATTTATTAGCGATTGGAAGAATGACGTTTTTACCAATCAAGTCCTTGTAGCGTGGGTCTTCTGGATTGACCGCAACCGCAACGTCCCCAAACATGGTCTCAGGACGAGTGGTCGCCACTTCAAGGGCGCGTGAGCCATCTTCCAGCATGTAGTTCATGTGGTAGAAGGCACCTTCGACGTCCTTGTGGATAACCTCGATATCAGAAAGAGCTGTGCGAGCTGCTGGGTCCCAGTTGATGATAAACTCACCACGGTAGATCCAGCCTTTCTTGTAAAGGTCCACAAAGACCTTGCGAACGGCTTTTGACAAACCTTCGTCAAGGGTGAAACGCTCACGAGAGTAGTCTACAGAGAGCCCCATCTTGCCCCATTGTTCCTTGATGGTAGTGGCATATTCGTCTTTCCATTCCCAGACTTTATCTAGGAATTTTTCACGACCGAGGTCATAACGGCTGATGCCCTCACCACGCAAGCGCTCCTCAACCTTAGCCTGAGTCGCAATCCCCGCATGGTCCATCCCTGGAAGCCAGAGCGTATCGAAACCTTGCATGCGTTTTTGACGGATGATGATATCCTGAAGAGTTGTATCCCAAGCGTGACCAAGGTGAAGTTTCCCAGTTACGTTTGGTGGTGGAATGACGATTGAATAAGGCTTAGCCTTTTGATCGCCTGAAGGCTTGAAAACATCCGCATCAAGCCATTTTTGGTAACGACCAGCCTCAACCTCGGCTGGATTGTATTTAGGTGAAAGTTGTTTAGACATGTGTTTGTCCTTTCTAGTTAATTTCTAAGCTACTTTGATAAGCATCTAAAATGTCAATAGTATCTCTTATAATAGGGCTCTGTGTGGCTTTGTAAAGAGATTTATTCCCAATAATATAAAACTCTTCTTTAGCTCTAGTCGCTGCAACGTTTAAAATATTGGGTTCAGAGACAGCCCAGCGAGCAGCCCCCTCACTCATATTATCTGCTCCAAGCACAAAATATACAATCTTATTTTCTTTTCCTTGGAAAGTATGTACCGTCCCTACATTTATAGGTTTTCCATTCTCCCGCTTTGTGAAACCGATTTTATCTAGTTCTTTTGCTAGTTGAACCGATACATTTTTAAAAGGAGTAATGACATAAATATCATCAAATTCCTCATGTCTTTTCTGCAACTCTTCTTTCAAATAATCAGCTTGCTCAGGAACAAATTTATCCTTAGCACCTCCACCAACGTCAAACCATTCTCCCAGACCTCGAGCTTCTTCCTTTCCTTGAACCATTAAATTATCATAAGAAATTTTATTGGAAATACTGAACATCGGATCACTAGAACGACGATGAACCCAGAGAGGAAGTCCTATCCATGTCCCATCTTGTTTTTTAAAACCATATCTACTAGCAGAATCCATCAATTCTTGCGTTGATGATACAAGATATTTAGAGGCTATCTTGTGGTGCTGTGCTAAAAATCCTAAAATATTTTTATCCATAGTCTGTACTGGTTGTATTTGAGAAGGATCCCCAACAGCCATAATATGCTTACTTCTAAAAATAGCCCCCACACTTGCTTGAGGTAATGCCTGACCAGCTTCATCAATAAATACATTACCGATACTATTTTCAGGCAAGCACCGAAACATGGAATTAAAGCTTGCAAAAGTTGTACTAATAACTGGAACAGTGAAATTGACCCAACTCCACGCAGCTTTATATAAATCACTAGCATTATCTCTCATTGAATAGTTTTGAGGCTTCTCCCAAATCCATAATGCTTTTTCAAAATGCTTTTTATTGTCATATATAAATTGCTTCCTAACTGCCAGTGCTTTAATAAACAAACGACTCTGCTCTTCTCGATAGTCATCATCAAACCAAAAATTTGATACCTGTAGTTCTTCATATGGAACAGAAAAATTCAACTTTTTAACAGGGTATGTAGCAAGTTCCGATTGTAATTTCAAAATTTTTTCCTGATGACGAATTAATTTATCTTCTTGTTTAGATTTCCATTCATTATACCTCTGTTGCCTTTGACTCAATTGATTTAATTCAAGTTCATGCATTTTTATCTCTTTTTGCAAACCGTGGCAATATTGACTTTCATCATGTACTTTCTTCAGTTCTGCTTTTAGACTTTCATTCGCTTGATTCAATCTCGTAAAATAAGTATCTAATTTCGATGGTGTGAAAAGTCTTTTTAACCATAAGAAACGTGGAGCTTGTAATTTTATCAACTCAACATCTTGTGCTGCTATCTGTTTGTTAACATTTAACATAGAAATAAGACGCTCATGCTCAAACAGCTCAGATTCTATTTCCTTTTTACTATTTTCTAATTGAATATGTTTATCCCGTATTTTAGATAGTTCTGAACGTCTTTGGGCATCATCCTGATGAAACTCTATCTCAACCTGCTGGTAAGCATTTTTCAATTTTACATGCAATCGAATCTTATCTGCTATATCTTGCATCTTTTCTCTTTTATCAAATAGCTTCTGATATTGAATTTTAAACTCTTCGTATACTGATGGGTTCGATTGAAATTTATCCGAATTCAACTCTTGTCGTATTGCTTTTAAAACATTTTGCAGACGGTCTCTATTCTGTTTTTTTCCACCTTCTATCGAAAACAATCCCCAATATTTTTTGTCGTTAGAAACATCTTCATCTTCTAACAATAAATCATTACTGATTTCAGCAAAGTAATCAATTTTCTTTAATTCATCTAACCAATTTAATTTCTGATAAATTTCTTTTCTTTGGGGTAATTCATTAACAATATTTTTAACAGCACCATTATTAGAACTTGCAACTACGATTCCTTTTTCTGCAATTTCTTTTGGTAATTTTGCAATAAGATCTAGTTTGTCATGACAAACTAGATTCCCTTTAAGCTTAGGAGCCGATAATTCACTAATAATTCTCGCCTGTTCCGTTACCAGATCTGCAAAAATATCTTTTAAAAGTGTCGTTTTACCAGTCCCCGGAGGACCATTGACACTTCTCACATCTTCATCCGCATTCGAAGCTAAATTTACAGCTACTTGTTGCATCATGGAAAGAGCATATTCAGGGTTACTAGGAAATCTTCCTAATGGATAATTTTTCGGTTCAAGTATAGTTTCTAAATCTTTGGGATTAAAATAGGATGATTCTTTATTGCCGTCCAAATTAACCCTTACAGAATCGAATCCTGATAAATAACGATTGAGATTTTCATTATAAATTGATTTTGCATATTTCAAATCCTTTAGAAAAAATGAATGTAAATTTATTTCGTCAGCAAAATTCTTAACAAAATAATATCTGCAATCACTTGGTGAAATCTCATACTTTTTGAGAAGTTTACTAAAAACTTCATTGAACTCTCCATCAAGAAACGCCTGACCTAACTGTTCTCGAAGCTCATTTTCTGCTATTAAGAAATCTTTAGGCAATTCCCCATTTTTGAAAATTTGCCCACTCATGGTTAAAAAAAACTTATCAGCTAAAAACTTCAAATCTTTATCAAAGTATAGAGCAAAAGTAAATTTATAAGAAGCTCTTCCCAATTCTTCCTCCGTCGCCTTTAAATTGTATTTGCCTCTTAACGCTTCAATAATTTTTCGAAAAGGGAAAATTCCACAATAAACAGCAATCCCTGAACTAGATTTTAATTTTTGACGTTTAAAAAAATCTTTTAATATTGATTGATAATCATCCCCTTGAAAAATCTTATACTTAGAATCACTTTTTTCAATATTCCCTTCTGATAATTGTTCTACTGTAATCCAAGCATCTAATATTTGATTATGGCTACTTCTCATCATGTCTCCTCTTAAAAAATATAAAAGCAAGAATATATCTTACTCGTAAAAAAAACTCCCCCACTCACTCCTCAGCAAGCCATATATGAGACTGTCACAGCGGTTGCCTTGGGCATCCTTGCGGTCTCTTATGCGGGCTTCTAAGATGAAGCCAAGTTTCTCTGCAATTCGTTGACTTTGGACATTGTAGCCAAAACAAGTCAGTTCAATCTTATGCATATTCAATTTTTTAAAAGCTAGGTCAATCAAGGCACACGCTGCTTCTGGAACATAACCTAAACCCCAATAATCTGGATGTAAGATATAGCCAATCTCCAAGACATCATCCTCGTGACGACGAGGGAAATCAACAGAGCCGATGACCTTATCGGTTCCTTTAACGACAATTCCATAGCCCGCTGGGAGATTGTTCTTTTCATTACGCTCGGGAAGGATATGCTCTAGATAATAAATCTCATCTTCCAAGGTCTTGACGGGCGGAAAACCTGCTGGGTAGGAAACTTCTGGCCTACTGGCATAGTCAAAGATATCCACAACATCAGCCACGGTACGGACTCGTAAGACTAGCCGTTCGGTTTCTAAACGTTCTGGCAACTCTGCTCTTGTCATCCTTCTACCTCGCTTTCTACAAAAAATCGTCCCTGCCATCTACATGACAGGGACGAATATGCTTATCCGCGGTACCACCCAATTTCGGGCAAGGCCCGCATCTTTGTTTATTTCAATTTTTCATCCATCAGCAACCAGTTTTGACACATTTGTGGACTTCTCAGCGCCGCCACTTTCTGTAAAATGTGGGATTCAAAACACCTCTAATGGCTCTATTGTAGCAAGTTTTTCTCGGAAATGCAAGGGGCAAGAAAGATTACTTGAAGCTGATTCCGTGCTCTTTTAATTTCTTAATGGTAGCTGGGCCGATTCCTTTCAAGGCAAGGAGTTCTTTTTCAGTCCAATTTTTAAAGTCAGCAGCCGACTTGATGCCTTCATCATAGAAAGTCTTAGCACGATCTACTGAGAGGCCACCCAAAGTAGCTGCGAAATCTTCTACAGAATTGGCTACTTTTTGAGCTTGTTCCTTAGTCGCTTCTACTGCTTGTTCCACTTTTTTAGAGACAACTTTTCCTGCTTCGCTAGCAGATTTTTCTGCGTGTTTCACAACTTTCTTGGTCTCTTCGACAACCTTAGTCACTGTAGTTGAAAATGCACCTGAGCGACGAAGGCTATTTCGCAATTGTTTTTTCCGTTGGAGTTTCTTTGACATGATAAAATCCTTTCAATAAAAAATCCCTGCTCTGACAAGGATTTAATAAAGATATTCTATCAAGATTTTGGGAAAAAATCAAGAAAGTATCTGTATTTTAATAGTTTCTCTCGCCAAACAAGCCTTCTGGCAAGTCATGGAATCCCTTGCCTGCCTTGAAATTTTCAAACTTACCCAGCAAGAACTGATAAGCATCCAAGCGGCTTTCGTAGCGAATCATGGCATCTTTGGCACGCTCGTCTTGGTCTTCTTCGTAGACTTTTTGACTTTCCTTGTGCGCCATATCGTTGATCATGATCTGGGTATTAACCCAGGATTCAAATTCCTTCATAAATTCCTGTTCGTAACTCATTGATTCTCCTTATTCTAATCCACGGAAATAGTCCGTATCAATCTCTCGGTAGGGCTGGATATCCTGAACATACTCTAGCACGCCTTGAAATTCTCCGTTCTCATCGTGTACTGCAGCGTAGGTGATGTGGACAAACTTGCCTCGCGACTCAGACTTGAACCACATTTCATACTTGTCCTTTTTACCTTCACGAAGACCTTTCATAACAGCCTTCACCTTTTCTAGGTACTTAGGCGGATGGCAGAGTTCAACATTGCGCCCAACTTGGGACGGCGTCCGTTTGAAAATCATCTCATCAGCTGGCGCATTGTCATTATAATACTGGAAAATATCGTCTTTATTGACAAAAGTGATCTCCATAGGGAGGTGATTGAGGATGAGATTGGCCTGCTCGACGGAGAGATAACCATTGCCAAAAGCCTGTTGACTATGGCGGTCCAGCACCGCTTCCTTTTCCTTAGGGGTAAAGGTAATAGTAAACTGGCCTTCAGGCGTATCGATAACTTGCTGAACTTGACCTTCAGCCGTGTCTAGCTGCACGAGCTCCTCTGCACTCTTTTCCTCAACGAAACTCTGTCGTTCTGGCACCCATTTCTCGGACGGACGAATGATGGCATAGCCGTAGGTATTGCTCTCCTCCGCAATCTGAATCCAGTCATCCTGGGTGAAAGACTCAAGGAGAATCATGAGGAGGATGGACTCTTCCTTGAAAATCATACTTTCAAACTCTGTCGCAAAAGCTTCAAAGGCCTCCTTTACAGTGGAAATCGCCACTTCTGGTAGTGCCTTAGCCGTCGCTAGAGCTGTCTGAAAGAGTTCTCTGATCTGATCGTCCACTCCCCACATGACTTTAGGAGGTGAATCGTGACCATAGCGCTCCATGATGGGAAAAAAGAGCTCTTCCTTGCGCTGATAATGGATGTCAAATTGCCCCAACAGCCCCATTTGACGTACCAAGCCCTTGCGCATCTCTGCCAGCATTTCCTCATCTTCCATAGACTCATAGGTATCCAACAGTCTCCGAATGCGAATCAAAGCTGCACGGAGAGCTAGATTTTCATCCTTGAAGACGCGAACGGGGTGGCCAGGATGCTCGGTATCCTCTACTTCGACACCCTTAACTGCATTTTTAAAAAGATTAGCATGGACATCACAGAGTTCCATGACATCTTCAAAGGTGACTCCTGAATCTGAGTTCATCAATTCGTGCTCCATGAGAGAAATCTCGATAGCTGAAACACCTGTAAAAGTCGCATCAAAACGCTCCTGAACCGACTCAGGAGAGGCACCATTGTGCAATTCTAGCAAAATATCCCGTAGGATATGAATCCGTTCATCTGCCATTAGTCTAATCCAATCACTTCATAGCCGTTTGCTTCTAGCGTGCGGACAATCTTGTCCATAGGAGTTCCTTCGAGTTTAGAACCCTGCTTAAGCGATACTTTGCGCCCAACAGTGTTGCGCATCAAGGGATTAGCAAGTGGTTTAAAACCGAGCTCTACTAGGATTTCCAAGACTTCCGGGTGCTTGTCTACCACTTCTGCAACGGGAATTGACACATCGATGATATTGTCCATGACGACCTCCATGTATGTTCTAATACTCAATGAAAATCAAAGAGCAAACTAGGAAGCTAGCCGCAGGCTGTACTTAAGTACGGCAAGGTGAAGCTGACGTGGTTTGAAGAGATTTTCGAAGAGTATAAAATGATTTTACTGCTTATATTATACCATATGGAAAGAGATTAAAAAACTAGCAGAAGAGTTCCTGCTAGTTTCTTTCATTTCAAGTTATTCCTTATCATCTGGTTTTGCGAGCCACTGGGCTACATCCATCAGCTTGTCAGCAAGCAGTACTTTCCCGAAACCTACTAGAGCATTGTCATCTTTTTTCATGTTCTTCAGGACTTTGATGCTTTGCATCACGAAAAAGTAATTCCCGTAAGTCTTGGTCAGAATTTTAATGAATCCCATATTACTCACCTTCGATGATTTCAGCTTCTTTTCGGATAGTTTCTATGTCTTCTTGATATTGTTCTTCATTATAGTTAACTAATTTAGATAACTCCTGTTGCAAGCTTTCCCCCATCGGTTTCATGGTCGCAAAGGTTAAGCCACCTGAAATAATGCCACCTAGGATAGGAATGAATTTCCCCATTCCTTTGGCTAGGCCTCCTTTTGTCAGATTAACACCAAAAATTTTCAAAACTTTTTTCAAAATTGGATACCAGAGCGTCTTTGTCAAGGCTTTCTGAGGAACAGTTTTCATCACTTGCTTAGCAACAGCAACACCTCCTGCTCGAAGCAAGGCAGCTGTACCATTTACCCCAAGCATGACACCAAGATATAGCAAGAGGGTATTTTGAGCATCCTCACTTAATTCATCACGAGAAGCCCAAAGGTCATCGTAACCGTAAATATACCCCAATTCTTGAGCTAATTTTAATGAAAAAGCATAAAATTGAGCTACATCTGCTGGTATGGTAATTGCCATGGCAAGACCTCCAGGTAGGCCTGCTAAAACCGAGGTCCCACTGGCCAGCAAGACATTATCCATAATACAAGCATTAGCAACTCTATCTAAGATTTCCTGAGATAGCAAGCTAGAAGGACCCTGCTCCAATAATGTTGAGATATCCTTCGGATCTAATTCTTTAGAAAACTTGTCCACTAAAAATTTTGAACGATCAACTTTCACAACAGGTAGTTTCACCACTTGTTCCAATACTTGCATAGCTAGATCTTGTTCAGCCATTTCAATCTCCTTATTTCTTTTTTTCACATCTTATCATATCATACTATAAGAAAAATATAAAGCCTTTTCAAAAAAATCATTTGTTTAACTTTCTTTTTTACAGATTATTGCCTCGTCATATCTGGCACTCCAGTAACAAAAAAGAGGGTTCCCCCTCTTTCTTAGTTCTTATCCAGATTGCGTAACATCTCGTCAATCTTGTTTCCATATTCGATGGATTCGTCTTTGACGAAGGTTAAATCTGGGATTTTGTACAATTTCAAATTGCGACCAAGTTCACGTTTGATGGTACCAGTTGCTTTTTCAAGCCCGATTTGAGCTTTTTGGTTATCCGAAGCAAGGTTACTCAAAATGGTGTAGTAAACCTTGGCAACAGACAGGTCACCCAGCATCTGAACATCTGTGATGGTCACACCTTGGACACGCGGATCACGGACTTTCTTTTGCAAAATCTCATTGACTTCACGCTTGATTTCCATGCCCACACGATCCGTACGGAAATGATTTGCCATGATATTCCTTTCTCTACTTTGAACCAAAAGCTAGGCCAGCAGACCTAGCTATTTTTAAACTTATTGATTTTCAGTTCAAATTGAAACGAAGTTCAATTTGAACTCGTTCGCTTCTTTCACCGTGGTGAAAGTGATGAAACTGATTTATCAGTCCCATCACAGGGGATTTTTGAGACTCTAGGTTCAAAAATAAGCAATGAAACCATCGGTTTGCTTGCGTCCCTCACCACCTAAGAAAGGAGCAAAAATCTTAACGTTTGATTTCTTCCATGACATAAGCTTCAATCACATCATCAGTCTTGATATCATTGTAGCCCTCAATCATGAGACCACCTTCACGACCGTTTGTAACTTCTTTGACGTCGTCTTTGTAGTGTTTCAAGCTTGCGAGTTCGCCATCATAGATTACGACACCGTCACGGATAACACAGACTTTAGAATCACGGGTAACCTTACCGTTGATAACCATGAATCCACCGATAGTTCCGACTTTAGATACCTTAAAGGTTTCACGGATAACTGCTTCACCGATAACTTTTTCTTCGAATTCAGGATCAAGCATCCCTTTCATGGCTTCTTCCATCTCTTCGATAACCTTATAGATAATGCTGTGGAGACGGATTTCTACATCGTCAGCTTCAGCTTGTTGACGCGCTTGTGGTGTAGGGCGTACGTTGAAACCAACGATAAAGGCATTTGAAGCTTCGGCAAGAGTCACGTCAGATTCATTGATGGCACCGACTGCCGAGTGAACGATAGTAACTTTCACACCTTCCACATCGATTTTTTGAAGTGAGGCAGAAAGGGCTTCAACAGATCCTTGTACGTCGGCCTTGATGATAACATTGACTGACTTGAGCTCACCAGCTTTAAGCGTATCAAAGAGGTTTTCAAGGCTGACACGTTGAGTAGCTTGACGTTGCTTCATAAGGGCACGTTTTGCACGTTCTTCACCGGCCGCACGCGCAGATTTTTCATCTTCGTAAACGGCAAAGTGGTCACCCGCCATTGGCGCTTCGTTCAAACCTGTGATAGAAACTGGTGTTGACGGACCTGCAACCTTAACACGACGACCAAGGTCATTGGTCATAGCACGGACACGACCGAAGGTATTTCCGACAACGATTGGGTCTTGGACATTCAAGGTACCTTGTTGGACAAGAAGGGTTGCGACCGCACCTTTTCCTTTATCCAAGCGCGCTTCGATAACCGTACCGATCGCACGCACTGTTGGGTCTGCTTTGAGTTCTTGGATTTCAGCCACAAGTAGGACCGTTTCCAAGAGTTCATCGATGTTTTGGTTGAATTTAGCCGAGATTTCGACAAACTCAGAATCTCCACCCCAAGCTGTTGACATAACACCGTGTTCAGCCAATTCACCGATAACACGTTCTGGATTGGCACCTGGTTTATCAATCTTGTTGATAGCTACGATAATTGGAACGTTGGCCGCTTTTGAGTGGTTGATGGCTTCAATAGTCTGAGGCATAACCCCGTCGTCAGCCGCTACAACCAAGATGGTAATATCGGTAACAGAGGCACCACGCGCACGCATAGAGGTAAAGGCCGCGTGTCCTGGTGTATCAAGGAAGGTAATCTTCTTGCCATTTTCAACGATTTGGTAGGCACCGATATGCTGAGTGATACCACCCGCTTCACCTGTCGCAACACGGGAGTTACGAAGGGTATCCAAGAGGGTTGTTTTACCATGGTCAACGTGTCCCATGATGGTTACAACTGGTGGACGCTCAACCAATTCATCTTCATTAAGATAGCCATCTTCGACAAAGAAACGTTCGATGTCGGCATTATCCACTTCAACCTTTTGTTTGGCTTCGATACCGTAATCCACCATGAGGAGTTCGATGGTTTCTCCATCTAAGGATTGGTTTTGTGTGGCCATCACACCCATCATAAAGAGTTTCTTAACGATTTCAGCTGGTTCACGTTTAATACGTTTTGCGATTTCCGCAACAGTCATACCATCTGTATACTCAAATTCTGTTGGCAATTCGTGGAACTTACGCTCTGTAACAGGTTTTGGAGTCTGGTTACGGTTGTTTTGCTTGTTCCCTTTTTTATTTTTCTTGTTGTTATTCCAGTTACTATTTCTTTGATTTCTCACTTGATTCTGACTACTTCGATTCTTTTGTTGTTTTCTAGGACCATCTTCTTCGTGATCATAATCGTCACGTTCTTTGTCTGGTCGAGCTTGTTTTTTACGACGTGTATCCACTGGCGCTTCTTTCGCTACAGGAGCTACTGTTATAGCTGGCTGCGTTTGTTCAGCTAGCTTAGCAGCTTCTTCAAAGATTTCCTCTGGCTCCTTGCGTTTGTTAGCTTGAGCCAAGGCTTCTTTGGCTGCTTGCGATTGTTTGAAGCGCTCCTCGCTTGAGCGTGCGTACTCTGCATTTTGCTCTGCTTTTAGGGCTGCTGCACGGGCTTTAAAGTCAACACGTGGGCCAGCTTGTTTTGGCTGGAAGTCTTGTTGCTGACGGCGATCATTGCCACGATTCCCTTGACCTTGTGGTTTTTTCCCTTGGTCGTTAAATCGGCGATTGTCGCGGTTTCCTTGACCAGGTTTGCCACCATTACGACCATCGTTTTTCTGACGGTTGCCGTTTTGTTGTTGGTCACGGTTGTTGCCCTTGTTTTGTTTGCGTCGCTCTGCCTGCTCTTTGGCACGCGCCTCACGCTCCGCCTTGAAGTTTCGACTCTGTGGTCTTGCGGCCACTACTTTTTCTTCCTTAGGAGCTGCAGGTGTAGCTGATTTGCTTTCTTCCTTAGCGGCAGCTGGTTTAGCTGATACAGGCTTTTCTGCTTTCTTTTCTACACTTGCTTTTGGTGCTACAGGTTTTGCTTCTGCTTTAGGAGCAGGTGCAGGTTTAAAGCTAGCTGCGATTTGTTCAGCAGCAGCAGCTTCCACGCTCGATGAGTGGCTTTTCACATCCAAGCCCAACTCTTTTGCACGCGCTACAACTTCTTTACTTTCTTTTCCAAGCTCTTTTGCGATTTCGTACAATCTTTTCTTAGACAAATCATGTCCTCCTCTTCTATTCCATAAGAGACCTCATTTTCTTTGTAAATCCAGCATCTGTCACAGCCAAAACCTTTCTCGGTTTCCCGACTGCTATGCTTAATTCCAGTGTTGAAAACACGGTTATAACTTCTACTTGATAATAGTCACTTTTATCTTGAATCTTCTTGGTCAGATTAGGACCAGCATCATGGGCTAGAAAGACTAGCTTGGCTTTCTGGTCTTGGATGGCTTTAACCACCAATTCCTCACCCGATATGATCCGGCCTGCTCGTTGAGCAAGTCCCAAGAGATTACTTATCTTTTGCTTATTCAAGTCCTAACTCTCTTCTTTTCACTTTGTGATCCACATAGGCGATCAACTCGTCATAAAAGCTTTCTTCCACTTCCATGTTAAAGCTGCGGTTAAAGACTCTCTTCTTTTTGGCCTCTAGGGCTTCTGCGTTGTCTAGCTTGATATAAGCGCCACGACCATTGGCCTTGCCTGTCGGATCGATAAAGACTTGCCCTTCTTTGTTCTTGACAATGCGGAGCAAATCACGCTTATCAATCACTTCGTTGGATACAACAGACTTGCGCAAAGGGATTTTTCTTGTTTTCATCTTTCCCTCCTCTAGCAGCTTTTATTCTTCGATCAATTCGTCCGCAGCTGCGTAATCCACTTGGCCTGCTTCTTCCATAGCTTCAAATTCACTGGCAGACTTGATATCGATACGGTAACCCGTCAAGTGAGCCGCCAAGCGAACGTTTTGTCCACGACGACCGATAGCAAGAGAAAGCTTGTTATCAGGCACAACGACTAAGGCACGTTTGCTGTCATTTTCATCAAAGATAACTTGGTCAACCTCAGCAGGAGCGATGGCATTGTAGATAAACTCAGCTGGATCTGCTACCCACTCGATAACGTCGATGTTTTCTTCAACAGGAATCATACGGTCACTCTTGGCATCGTAACGAGCTGGGTGGAATTTGCTGGTGATTTTCTTGATATTGGCACCACCACGTCCAACGATTGTCCCAATAGCGTCCACGTTTGGATTGTGGCTACGAACGGCAACTTTCGTACGGTCACCAGCTTCGCGGGCTACGCTCATGATTTCAACAGTTCCATCGTAAACTTCTGGAATTTCTTGCTCCATCAAGCGTTTGATCATTTCAGGATGGCTACGGCTAACAAAGACATTGACACCACGAGGGTTGTCTTCAACCTTGTAAACGTAGACTTCGATACGGTCATGGGAAGCAAACACCTCTCCAGGAATTTGGTCTTGTTTTGATAATTGGGCTTCGATGCTGCCAAGGTTGACGTAAATAAAGCGGTTGTCAAATCGTTCTACTGTACCAGACATGATTTCTTGTTCATGTTCTTTATAAGTATTGTAAGTGATGGCACGTGTTTGCTTGCGCATTTTTTCCATGATGGTTTGTTTGGCAGATTGGGCTGCTACACGACCAAACTCAGCAGGTGCTTCTTCAAACTTGATTTTGTCACCAAGCTCATAGGCTGAATTAATGGCAAGGGCATCTTTCAAGCTGATTTCCAAACGGCTATCAAATACTTCATCTACAACTTCACGAACAGTATAGACAGTAAAGTCACCAGTCTTTTCATTAAAGTCGATGGCTACGCTATCTGACTGACCATAGCGTCTACGATAAGCGGAACGAAGCGACTCTACTACTGCGTCGATGATGTCTTCTTTTTTGATTCCCTTGTCTTCTTCCAAAATGCGGAAGGCCTCTAGCATTTCTTTACTCATGTTTTCTTCACTTTTGAATCCTCAAAAGCTATCCTTTCTTTTCTATAATTTTACTGCTAAACGTGCTTTTGATACTAAACTGTATGGAATTTGGACGGTTTTCTTACGTGTCTTGTCCATATACTCCATAGTCAACTCATCCTCTTCAAAGGATACCAAGGTACCTTCAAAGACTTTTTGTTTATCGATGGCTTGGTAGAGCCCGACATGGATGTATTTCCCAACCGCTCCAGCGACAGCATCCTTGGTTTTCAAAGGGCGTTCCAAGCCTGGACTGGTGATTTCTAGGAAATATTGTTCTGGGAAGGGATCGGGCTTGATGGTATCTAGGACAGGACTGATGATTTCTGTCAGGTCTGCCGTGTCGTTCAAGGTAATTCCTTCGGGTTTATCTACAAAAATACTGAGAATCATGTCACTGCCAATCTTTCCATACTCGATATCCACGAGCTCGAAAGGCGCTTGGATGACAGGTTCTACAACTTCTCTGACTAATTCTACGATTGTTGCGATTGCGTCCACCTCCTCATAAGCAAGAGGCGAAGATATTTCCCCGCCTCTCTTTCTCATATTCTTACTATCAGTATAGCACGTTTATCAATTTATGTAAAGCATAAGCACTCAAACGGCTGGTTTTCAAGCTATTTCTTAAAATTCTGCTTCAACTCGGTAGATCACTTGACCTTTGCTGGA
Source organism: Streptococcus sp. CF10-1 (assembly GCF_024295825.1). Classification (GTDB taxonomy): domain Bacteria; phylum Bacillota; class Bacilli; order Lactobacillales; family Streptococcaceae; genus Streptococcus. Next base: position 29,460 of record NZ_JANCPQ010000005.1, read on the forward strand.
GAATTTTTGCTCATACTCTGTCATGACATTGCCTTCAAAATCACTAGCATGCAAGTCCAGCCAAACACCGTTGAGTTTCATCCCATACTGAGAAAAGCTCACTAGACTGTACTCAAACAAGCCACGGTTATCTGTCTTGAAATGGATTTCCCCATTCTCAGGCAAAATGCGCTTGAAGGTATCCAAGAAACTCTTGTAAGTCAAACGACGTTTTTCATGGCGTTTTTTAGGCCAGGGATCTGAAAAGTTTAGGTAGAGACGATCAATCTCACCGTCTTCAAAGTAGTCAGTCAAATCTGAACCATCTACCCACAGCAACTTGATGTTGGGCACTCCAACTTCTAATACCTTATCCAAGGCATAACTCAATACCGACTTTTGGATATCAATCCCGATGTAGTTGATGTCAGGATTTTGCTTGGCCATTCCAGATACGAAGGCCCCTTTCCCACTTCCAACCTCTACATGAATAGGATGATCATTTCCAAACAAGTCTCGCCATTTCCCTTTAGCTTCTAAGGGATTGAGGACTACATACTGAGGATTGGCCTCTAGTAATTCTGTCGCCCCTTTACGATTTCTAACTCTCATCTCTTCTTTCCATACTTGTCACGGAAGACGCGCAAGGCATAAATCTCCCGGTTTACATTGTCTAAATCTTGATTTTCACAGTATTTGGCAATCTGGTTCAAGTAAGAATACTGACCATACCAATACAATTTATCTAACACTGTCTGATTGTACTTATAGCCGTAGTCTCTCAACCATTGGCGCCACTGATGATCCGGAATGTAATGACATAGCAAATGCGCCACATCAAACATACGATCCGTCAGACGAACCGAATCCCAATCTACTAGATAAACGAGTCCACTCTCTGTTTCAATCCAATTACTATGACGAAGATCCCCATGCACAATCGTTGCATGGTCTTCCCTAAAACCTGGAACCGTCTTACCTAGCTCAGCAATCACACTGTTCAAATAGTGATTCTGCTTCAAGATTTCTGGAACTCCTTGCTGCCAAGAACGTAGCAAATCAACTGGTGTTTCCATGGTGTATCCCAAACGGCTCAACTGCTTCATCAAAGGACGCGAGCGGTGAAGGCGGTTCAAGATATTGATAATCTGCTTGCGATTCATATCGTAAGGGGTCAAGATTTTACCCGTCAGCCATTCCTGAGCACACATATCACGGCCATCTGGCAAACGACGAGTCCATAGTAATTGAGGAGCGATTTGTTCTCTGGCTAGGCCAGGTAGGATTGGAGAGGTGTTCATTTTTACAAAGACGCGCTTCCCATCAGGGTAGCTTCCCATATAAGCTTTGCCACTCTTCCCAGGGATAGGGGTCAGCGTTAGCTCATTATCACCCAAGTCCATTTATTTCCTCCGTATAAAGTTTCCTTACTATTCTACTAGTTTTTGGTCTATTCGTCAACCAGTCCACACCCAATTCTCAAAGAAAAGCCTCTAGATTGGCTTTAGCCATTATTATGAAAAGAAAAAGGCAAGCATCATCGTCTGCTTACCTTTTCATGATTTTTAGAAATAAGTTAAAAGTGGCAAACTGTTGTAAGACATGTGGACTAGAGTAGAAACCCACAAATTTTGGCTCTTTTTATAAGCAACCCCCAGCAACAAGCCCCCAAGTAGATAATAGAAAAACGAAGGCACATCGTAAGGTTCATGCATGAAAGAAAAGAGAGAGGAAGTCAGTACAAGCCCTAACCAAGAATTTTCAAATATAGCCCCCTGAAAAAGTCCTCTGAACATGAGTTCCTCCTGGATTGGTGCCAAAACTGTAGCACTAACAATAAAGGAAAGCGACAGTCCTTTACTCGTTTCCTCAAGGTGTTGAGCCGAAGCACCAGAAACAACTGAGAAAAAAGCATGATAGCCTATATTTACCAGCACCGTAAGAAGAAAGATTCCAATGAACAGCAAGAGTTGTTTCTTGCTTAACATACCAAAAGAAATCATGTCAAACCATTTCGCATAGCCAAAACTAAGGAAAAGCAAGAGACTCTTTACAACAATGAATGTATACTGGTGTTGAAAATAATCCCCTTGATTGACGGAATATCCCGCTGCACCAACGATTGCAAAGACTAAAAATCCCAAAAACAAGGCATGACATTTATTAAAAATTCTCATAAAACTATCCTCCCCACCAAACAGACTTCCCTACACGTCATCTTTTAGCTCTAGCCTTTCCAAAACAAACCATTTGAGTAACCAAAATCCGACCACATAACCAGCCCCTAAGAATATAGCCATTAAAGCTAACATGGGATTTAGGAAATAAAAGATCACAACAGATATAAAGGTTAGCACAAAAACATTAAAGGCAATGGTGTCAGAAGCCAAGACTAGAATATAGGGCGTCAACCAGTCTAAGGTTTTTGAATCTAGGAAAAATAAGTGTTTATACATGATGTATTCCTATACAGCATAGAGAGTATAAACTCAAAGAAATACCTGGATTAATAACTCTATATACCAATCAAATCCTCTAATGTGGCCATAAAACCGAAACTGCCGCCCCCACCAGCTGCACAAATTAAATAGATCTGAATAGTCACCATTTATATTTTCATACTACCATCCTATCAAACAAATAATCAAAACAGACAATTCTACTTTCAATTGTTCACCTTTCGCTCCACTTCCAATATAGAATTTTCCTGACTACTATAGGATTGACTAACTTCTCATGATTCGTTGTTACCATGCTTTCAGCTCTCATCAGAACCTCACATCAATAGATAAGTCGTACATCTTTTCTCGTACACTCTCGTGATTTAAATATATGGATTAGGTATACCTATTTGTGCTTTAGAGTGTGAAGCCACTTTATCCTCTAAACGTGTCTTACTACTGTTCTTTAAGCCACGATTTCGCTATGCCTTCTTCTCCCCGCTACCTCACGATAGTCAGGCTTGAGAATCGCTATTGAATTCACCGGTAGCGGGTGCACACGGAGGACTTACACATCAAATAAACGTCATGCCCGTCGTACTCAAAAAAGAAAGGACGAAATTAGTCCTTTCTCGATCTTAGCTTTTCTTCAACTCACTACAGTTGACAATGAGCCAAAGGATAGTTAATAACCTATTGAAGTGTCAAATGTTGCTAACTCCATTTATCTTCAAATTTAAATAGACACATTATCGGAGTTATCAGTAAGAAAAAATCTAACCAATTCAGATAATTCATAATATAGGATATAATACCAGCCATAACGAAAAGGTACAAAGCTGTACGATATCCTCTCTTTGGGTTTTTATCAGCCTTGGTGTTAAAAATAATGTACACACAACAAATTGCAATGAGTATAAGCTGAATCATAGTCCCATTTAACATATTAACACCCATTCCTTTTTTAAACTATTTTGGGGGTCTCAATCCAAAAGCTATAATGCCACCTACTATAGCGCCCCCTGTTGCGCAAATCAAGTAAGCTTGAGGGCCTCCAGCAATACAAGATTGTCCTGCCTGAAATGCACCCGACAAGGCTCCTACAACTACATCTCCTCCCAATCCACCTCCAGAAATATTACTTAATTCTTGATTGTCTACTATTTTGTAATCAAACATAATTTCTACTCCCTTCTATGGCCAAATATTATCAGCAATTGCAGTAAAAGCACCACCAAGTTTAGCTCCAGCCCAAGCACAGCCAGCAGTCATAGCCCATGCGGAACCACCAGTAAGGAGTCCTCCTACCGTACACATAGCAACTCCGATACCTGCTCCATAGACAGCTCTTTTTCCCACTGTTCCCCAATCAGTTCCTCCCTCAATGCTAGCCAGCATATCAGTATCCATAATCTTAAATTGTTCCATCATTTTTGTATTCATATCGTATATAACTTTTCAGTTACGGAACAAGTTTAATATAAAAATTATCAAAAAAACATAGGCAATGAAGAGAAAAAATAATTTATCATAGATTAGAAATAATATGACAAAACAATTCAATGATGTTAATTCAATAGTCTTTTGTTTTTTATCAGAGGTACTTATAGATAGATAGATAAATAAGATATGTTTGGAAAGCGAAGAGAATAATATAGAATATAGCCTTCATAAAATATAGCTTCCATTTTTATGATGTAGCACTATAGGCTAAATATCCACAAATCACTGCTCCTCCAATTCCTCCTATTGCAGCGCCCCATGGTCCTAGAAACTTCCCATATTTCACTCCACCCGCTGCACAACCTAAAGCAGCAACTACAGCCGCTCCTCCGGAATTACCTCCATAAATCTCACTTAACATTGTTTCATCTACATTATAATAAGTATTCATACAAATCTCCTTTTATCAAAATCCACCCGTTGCACCTGTTACTCCTGCCCAAAGAGCCACACCAAATTTAGCTCCTATGTATCCACATTCTCCCATAAATAGCGCTCCAACACCACTCGCAGCACAAATGGCTGTTCCTAAGCCCCAGTCACCAAAAGCTGCACCACCACCTTCTAAGACATTAGTTTGCCAATTATTCTTGCCTCCTTCAATACTAGATAACATAGTTATATCCATTTCATGAAATTGTGACATCATTTTTGTATTCATGATGAATACTCCTTTTTATTTTTAATTTTTTTCCTGTTGCAACTTTGACAAGTTTAGTATATCACTGTTTATTAATTTTTTTCATCCAAATCTTGAATTGTCATCGAAATGTCTTGAATTACTCAAAGAGCACAATCTTCCCAATCAACTAATAAGAAGTGAATAATATTAAATTCTATTATTCACTTCTTATAATCGATAATTATTTTTAATCTACTATTTTTAGCTAAATATCCTGTGTAAAAAAGTCAGCAAAAATGGTAATGTCGCTACGATATTATTGATAACATGCACCGCATAGGATGGATAAATGCTCTTGGTATAGCGGGTCAAACCAGCAAAGATGATTCCAACTGTTGCAAAGACGAAGATATCTAACAGACTAGGCAGGCTTGAAAAATGAGGGAGAGCAAATAAAATAGAAGGAAGAAGCAAATCAAGACCAAATCGCGAATGCTTAAAGAAAGCATGTTGCAGTAATCCTCTATAGATTAACTCTTCCATCAGTGGAACCAGAAAGAACAGGGCTATATAAATACCTAGCTCTGCAAAGTTAGTCCCACTATAACCAATCAATACAGCCCAACCTTCCGCAGTTGACTGAACATGTTTAGCTGTCTGAACGTTAAAAGAGATCTGGAACACTACCACTAATACTGTCAAAATCGAATACCAAAGCCATTTTTTTCTTGGAATGCGAAAGAGATAACCATGGCCTGTCTTAACAAGAACCACAATCATGACTCCAATAAAAAGTAAACTCAAGATATTTTGAATCCAGAATAAATTGCCTATCTGAGAAGAAAATTGCCAATAGTTTTGGACGATAAGCGTCAGCTGAGAAAGACCAAATACGAAAAATAGGTAGGATAAAATTGCACTTGTTTTGAATAGAAGCTGATACTTTTTCATAGAAATTCTTCCTCATTTCTTATATTTCAGCCTATATTGCACATAAATGAAAACCTGCTCCTATATAACCAAGGTCACGATAACCACGCGGGCAGTACCCACTTACTGGGAAAGGACCTGAATTTTTTAATATAGAAGGGTAAGGACCAAATGGACTGTCCTGATAAGCATACCCTCTATAAATACCAGATACATCCCCACCCTCTATACAAGCAAGCATTTCAGTATCCATAATCTCAAATTGTTCTATCATTTTTGTATCCATAACGAATACCTCTATTTTAATCTTAATTTTAATTTTTGTCTTGTTTCAACTTTGACAAGTTTAGTATATCATCGTTTATTAATTTTTTTCATCCAAATCTTGAATTGTCATCGAAACGTCTTGAATTGTTACAAAATTTAAAAAGCAAGCATTAAAAACATGCTTGCCCTTTCACTCTTGTCTATAGGAAAATTCTAGTCATATGTTATTACAAACAAATAATATCATTGCACCTGTTTACCATCTATTTTTATTTATGAATTTTTTGTTTCACTTTAATCATTACAGAAGCCATAAAAAACGCGACAGCTAGCCGAATCAGTTGGTAACTTTCTTCCTCGCCTGTTTTCGGTAATAATTTTTCATTCGAAGTAATAGACTCGCTTACATAATCAGCGCCCTTAACATCGGTTAAAGGAGTTTTATTTTCTTGAGCAGCATCAAAAATAGGTTTGAGAGTGTTCAATTGATTCTTATTATCTAACATTGCTAAATCGCCAGATTGAGTAGTTTTAGCTTTAGAAGTTGAGTTTATACTCTCCACTTTCCCACTATTTTCACTATTAGAATTGGGATTATCATTGGATATTTTCATTTCGGTTCTTTTTTCATCACTCATACCTTTGCTTTCACTTACAACTTTATCACTAGTACTCATGCTGTCATTTCTGGTTTTCTCATCATGCACATTTTCAGTTACTGTTTCCTCAGAAGATGCTACTGTTTCCGTTTGCTTAGGTGAGTTTCTCGAGTACATATAATCATAAACCTGTTGTGCAGTTGCTCCGCCACCAACCCATCCAGATATCGGACGTCCATTTCTTAAATACAAAATTGTTGGTGTTCCTGGAATCCCGACTTTTTTAAATAGAAACTCTCTCGCCTCCCCATCAAAGTCCTGACCATCCAAATCATAATACTCTAACTTCTTTTCAATCAAGTTATTAAATTCTTTCAATTCAGGAGAAAATTGACGACAATGAGAGCAAGTTTTTCTACCAAAATAAATAGTGTGTTCTAATTGATCCTCTGTAAAAGATTGACGTACAGCTTCAATATCTATCTTTTTAAAGTCCGTAACATTCTGTTCATACTCTTCTGGAGTTACAACGGCAGGTTTATTCTCCACCTTTTCCTTAGTCGATGGCAAATCTGGTGCCACAAGAGAACTATCATTAGTCTGTATAGAGGAAGAAGTAGTCTGATCTTCTGCATATACAACACCCGTAGTAATAGATGCAAATACAAGTGGTACAAGTAATAGCGATTTTATCTTTTGTTTCTTCATAAGAATACTCCTTTACATTTGTTATCTTTATCTTACCTTATTTAAGATTACAAATTCATCCAAATCTTGAATTGTCATCGAAACATCTTGAATTGCAAAAACTTCATTATAAAAGGGTAAGTATTTCAAAAACACTTACCCTTTTATACTTCATTAGCTTCTACTTTTTATAATACTTCAATCCCCAAATGAGCAGAAGCATGATAATCAAGCAGAGAATAGCGCCAATGTAGACAATTAATTGCTGATAGGATTCTGTTGCTGTGATACCTCTATACAAACAAATAATACACATAAAGCCTGTCAAGCCGATGAACATAAGTTGATTGATTCTAGGACTAACCAAATCATCATCTTCAAACTCTCTTATCCTCATTTCCCTAGTGAGATAAACAGTAACCAAAATAGAAGCTAAGTTAATAATAACTAGAAGCAATTGAAAAACTAAGGAAAAATGTAAAAACTGACGAGATAAAAATAGATAAGTAGAGACAAGCAAAAGCAACTGACCCAGGAATAATCTCGCAAAGAATATGATTCGTTTTTTAGCAAGAAAAGCTTTCATTTCTTTTCTTTCTTTTTAATTAAAACAAAATAGATCATAACCGCAATCAGATAGGCTATGGTATAAAATAGATGATACCAAATACTCTCCCTAAGCGGATAAAGAAAGATGGACATGATCAGATACAAGGTTAAAATGATTAATATTTTTTTCTTCATAAGATTTCCTCCTAAATGTATGCTTTATCTTAGTTTAGCTACAACCTTTACACTGCTAGTATAGCACTCATTTTGATTTTGAATCACTGAAATCATAAATGATCATCAAAACATCTTGAACAATAACAAGATTTTCATCTATACAAAAATAGTTATACTCAACAACAATCCAACTAAAGAACTAAACACATATAGTTTAAAATACTTTTTGAGATTTCAAACAATACTGACAAAGTTAATAATAAACCTGTGGTAGTATTTCCCAGTTCTACTGCTTTCTAATTTTATAAGTGTATTAATTAAATAATGTATTAGAAAAAACGAACAAGACTGTGTTAATAACCTATCTTATTCGTTTAATTTATTAGACTTGTTCAAGAATTATTTGAAGCAAGATTTGGTTAAGCAGTTAATTTTTAATGTTCCAACTAGCCATTAGTTTTTAGTTTTCACCTATTTAAATCAGCTAAAATAATCCTTAATAGCACCTGTATATTATAGTTCCGGAGTTTCAACAAAATACCGAACAAGTCGATTATTCAATTTTTATAGAAGTTTACAAGCACCTTTTAACATGGAACTGGAGGTGCAGGATTCCATGAACTTTTTGGAATGCATACTGGAGGAACATATGGACCAGGTTTTATCATCCCTCCGATACTCTTCAAAATCCCCCAGCCAATACATCCGATATCTCCAATAAAACAGTCATCTCCACCACTAATTGTCTCTAATTCTACTTCATTCAAAGCAATATAATCAATTTTTTTCATTGTTATAATTCATTCCTTTCGTTTTACTTAAGGCACAACACAGAATGAAAAAGTGTTGTGCTCTTTATTTTGTTTTATAATAATAATGAGAAAGCCTATCACTACTACAAATCACGGATAGGTGAATAAATGAGTGGTACAGCCACTACCTCGTATTTTTATAGGTGTCATTCTTTCCATCAAGCACAAGAACTGTGACTAGGAGCACGTAAACTTATAATTGAATAAGCGACTCGTTTGCAAAAGAACAGTTTCTATCCGTACATAGGTCATTAAGTTATATATATTCTTATACAATACAACACTATTATATCTATACACGAACACAGAACCACTGATGAGGATTTTTCCGGCATTGATTCGTAAAATCACCAATTGCTGTATCAACAATTCTACCTACAACATAGCCGCCTACCGTCCAAAACACAGCATCATCAACCCCAAATATTCCTCCCTCTATTCTATCAAGCATTTCATTATCTATAACAGAAAATTGTGACATCATTTTTGTATCCATGACAAATACTCCTTTTTATTTTTAATTTTTGTCTTGTTGCAACTTTGACAAGTTTAGTATATCATTGTTTGTTAAAGTTTTTCATCCAAATCTTGAATTGTCATCGAAACGTCTTGAATTAGCTTTTTATTTCAAAATACACCTATAGATTTTTAAAGAAAGATAGTTTCTAATCACTTTTTTACCATTCAGGAAGTTTCAATGACAATTCAAGATTTTATAAAATATGAACTTAGTATCATGGTATAATAAATTCATATTTTATATGAAAGGATTTGCCAATGACTTCTTATAAACGTACATTTGTTCCTCAAATAGATGCCAGAGACTGTGGTGTCGCTGCCTTAGCCTCGATTGCCAAATTCTATGGTTCAGATTTTTCTCTAGCTCACTTGAGAGAACTTGCAAAGACCAATAAAGAAGGGACGACTGCTCTTGGCATTGTAAAAGCCGCTGATGAAATGGGCTTTGAAACAAGGCCTGTTCAAGCAGATAAAACGCTCTTTGACATGAGCGATGTCCCCTATCCATTTATCGTTCACGTTAACAAAGAAGGGAAACTCCAACATTACTATGTTGTCTATCAAACAAAGAAAGACTATCTGATTATTGGTGATCCTGATCCTTCTGTAAAAATCACCAAAATGTCAAAAGAACGCTTTTTCTCTGAATGGACTGGAGTAGCTATTTTTCTAGCTCCCAAACCCAGCTATCAACCCCATAAAGATAAAAAGAATGGTCTACTGAGCTTCCTCCCTCTGATTTTCAAACAAAAATCTCTCATTGCTTACATTGTTCTCTCAAGCTTATTAGTCACTATTATCAATATCGGTGGTTCTTATTATCTCCAAGGAATCTTGGATGAGTACATTCCAAATCAGATGAAATCAACTTTAGGAATTATCTCAATTGGTCTAATTATCACCTATATCCTCCAACAAGCCATGAGCTTCTCCAGAGATTATCTCCTAACTGTTCTGAGTCAGAGATTAAGCATTGATGTAATTTTGGCCTATATTCGCCATATCTTTGAACTTCCTATGTCTTTCTTTGCGACACGTCGTACAGGAGAAATCATTTCACGCTTCACAGATGCCAACTCTATTATAGATGCCTTAGCTTCTACCATTCTCTCTCTTCTTCTTGATGTTTCCATTCTGATCCTTGTAGGGAGCGTCTTACTAGCACAAAATCCTAACCTCTTTCTTCTTTCTCTTATTTCCATCCCTATTTACATATTTATCATCTTTTCTTTTATGAAGCCTTTTGAAAAAATGAACCATGATGTCATGCAAAGTAATTCTATGGTTAGTTCTGCCATTATCGAAGATATCAACGGGATCGAAACCATCAAGTCACTCACAAGTGAAGAAAATCGCTACCAAAATATTGACAGTGAATTTGTCGATTATTTGGAAAAATCCTTTAAGCTCAGTAAATATTCTATTTTACAAACGAGTTTAAAGCAGGGAACAAAGTTAGTTCTTAATATCTTTATCCTATGGTTTGGTGCTCAATTAGTCATGTCGAGTAAGATTTCTATCGGTCAGCTGATTACCTTTAATACACTTCTTTCTTACTTTACAACTCCTATGGAAAATATTATCAACCTACAAACTAAACTCCAATCTGCGAAGGTTGCTAATAACCGCTTGAACGAGGTCTACTTAGTCGAATCTGAATTTCAAGTTCAAGAAAATCCTGTTCATTCAAATTTTTTAATGGGCGATATTGAATTTGATGACCTTTCTTATAAGTATGGTTTTGGGCGAGATACCTTAACAGATATCAATCTAACGATTAAAGAGGGTGATAAGGTTAGCCTAGTTGGAGTTAGTGGTTCTGGTAAAACAACTCTAGCCAAAATGATTGTCAACTTCTTTGACCCTTACAAAGGACAGATTACCATCAATCATCAGGATATTAAAAATATTGATAAAAAAATCTTGCGACGTCATATTAATTACCTGCCCCAACAAGCCTATATCTTTAATGGCTCTATCTTGGAAAATTTAACCTTGGGCGGTAATAGTATGATTAGCCAAGAAGATATTCTAAAAGCTTGCGAATTAGCTGAAATCCGTCAAGATATTGAAAGAATGCCTATGGGCTATCAAACTCAACTTTCTGATGGAGCAGGTCTGTCAGGAGGACAGAAGCAACGAATCGCCCTCGCTCGTGCTCTTTTAACTAAATCTCCTGTTTTAATACTAGATGAAGCTACTAGTGCTCTCGATGTTTTGACTGAGAAAAAGGTTATAGATAATCTTATGTCCCTAACTGATAAAACCATTCTCTTTGTAGCCCATCGTCTAAGTATAGCCGAACGGACTAACCGTGTCATTGTTCTTGACCAAGGGAAAATCATTGAAGTTGGTAGTCATCAAGAGTTAATACAGGCGCAAGGCTTCTACCATCATCTATTCAACAAATAAGGAGAATGTTATGAATCCTAATCTTTTTAGAAGCGTCGAGTTTTATCAGAGACGTTACCATAATTATGCGACAGTATTGATCATACCACTTTCATTACTGTTTACTTTCATCGTGATTTTCTCCCTTGTTGCTACAAAAGAGATTACTGTTACATCGCAAGGAGAAGTCACTCCTACAAGTGTCATTGCATCCATTCAGTCAACCAGTGATAATCCTATCTTAGCTAATCATTTAGTGGCAAATCAAGTAGTTGAAAAAGGTGACTTACTCATCAAATACTCTGAAACAATGGAAGAAAGTCAGAAAACTGCCTTAGAAACTCAGTTACAAAGACTTGAGAAGCAAAAAGAAGGACTTGGAATTTTGAAACAAAGCTTAGAAAAAAATACCGATCTTTTTTCTGGTGAGGATGAGTTTGGCTACTATAATACCTTTATGAATTTTACTAAACAAGCTCATGATATTGAGCTGGGTATCTCAAAGACTAACACTGAAGTTTCAAATCAAGCCAATCTTGCTAATAGCAGTTCATCAGCTATCGAACAAGAAATTACAAAAATTCAACAACAAATTGGAGAATATCAAGAGCTGAGAGATGCTATCATAAACAAAAGAGCACGCTTACCGACTGGCAATCCACACCAGTCAACCTTGAATAGTTATCTGGTAGCATCACAAGGACAAACACAAGGAGCTATAGAAGAGCAATTTTTATCTCAAATCAATCAAAGTGTTACAGGCCTTGAATCATCTATCGCAAGTCTCAAAATTCAGCAAGCTGGTATCGGAAGTGTAGCAACTTATGATAATAGTTTAGAAACCAAAATTGAAGTACTTCGTACTCAGTTTTTACAAACAACTTCTCAGCAACAACTAGCTGTGGAAAATCAACTAACAGAATTAAAAGTACAACTAGATCAAGCGACACAGCGCTTGGAAAACAATACCTTAACCGCTCCAAGTAAAGGTATCGTTCATCTGAACAGCGAATTTGAAGGTAAAAATAGAATTCCAACTGGTACAGAAATTGCTCAAATATTCCCTATTATAACAGATACAAGAGAAGTACTAATCACTTACTACGTATCATCTGACTATCTCCCCTTACTAGATAAAGGACAAACTGTAAGATTAAAACTTGAGAAGATTGGAAATCACGGTATTACCATCATCGGCCAACTTCAGAGCATTGATCAAACTCCCACCAGAACAGAGCAAGGAAATCTCTTTAAATTAACCGCTCTTGCAAAACTATCTGGTGAGGACAGTAAACTCATCCAATATGGTCTACAAGGTCGCGTCACTAGTGTAACTGCAAAGAAAACATATTTTGATTATTTCAAAGATAAAATTTTAACACATTCTAATTAATTTTCAGATAACACTCTATAACTATTTATTATCTTATAAAACAGGAGAATCATAACATGGATAAGAAACAAAACCTAACTTCATTTCAAGAATTAACAACTACTGAACTCAATCAAATTACAGGTGGAGGATGGTGGTTAGATTCAATATTAAGCATATTAACATCTAACTCATCAAACCAAGCCAATAGGTCTAGAAATTATCAACAAATGTAATCATACAAAGTGCTTTTGGATAAAAAGCTTGGCTTTATAATATTTGTAGTGGGTAAATCTCCTATAGATATTATGAAGCCTATTTTGTTGTAAAAGAATAAGACAGTAACCTCAGGATAGCTACTGTCTAGTCTCGTTTCTTCTTAAATCCCTTATTGACTTAACAAATGGTAAAAAAACTTAAAAATTATAAAAATCCATAATTAACCTTTCCAAAACATTTATATTATAGAATTCTGTTATATTTATTCCATTATTTAATCATTCTATTACTTGCTGTCATTCAATTGATAACATTGTCAAAACCTGACGAAAGACTTGATTTTGACAGGTTGTATTGAGACTAGCATTGGGATAACTTTCAACAATCTTCCTGACGGTATAGAGACCAACACCTCGTTCCTCCCCTTTAGAACCAACTCCAAAAGAGAAGATTTCAGAAACATCTATGCCCTCTTCTTTGATGGAGTTTTCAATGATAAAGATCTCCTGTTCTCCATTTTTTAAAAAGGCGATTGAAACATGAGGTTGACTAGCCTCTGCACTGGCTTCAATAGCATTGTCACAAAGGATAGATACGATAGTTAAAAAATCAAGCAGACTCATCCCCTCAACTTGAATCTCCTCAGGAACTTCGACATTAAAGACAATATCCTTTTCTATGGCTTTTATAAATTTTCCTGCAAGGAGACTTTTGAGGGCACGATCACGAATATTCACCAACCGTCCAAGGTCATATTTATTGTCCTGAAATTTCTGGACGGAGTCCTTTAAAACGGAGTTGTAGACCTCTTTTATCTGCTCCATATCCTCCTCTTCAATACCTAGGCGTAAGCTAGTCAAGAGGTTGGCATAATCATGACGAAAGCTCCGTACTTCCTTGTAAAGTTCCTCTATATGCCGACTATACCGCTCCATTTCTCTATAGCGCAAAACCTGCTCTTGGTTCAGTTTCTCCTGAAGTTTTTCCTTCAAGTAGGTATCCAATTTCTTGATAATCCCCATAAAAAAGAGCAAGTAAAACACCAGAATCAGATGGCGAATAGTCGTTGATTGAATATCTTGTACATATTCTAAATAAGACAAACTTTGCATCACTAGATAGTAGGCTCCCATTATCCAGTTAATCTTAGTCAGAGACTTTTGAAAATCTTTGTCTAGAACCTCCCTTCTCAAGCTAGTAAAATCATAGTCTAACCATTTCAAAAAGGCTAGAGAAATAAAGCAAATGAAAATTTTTATAAATAACCAAATAAAAGAGAGGTCATCGTACACTTGCCCTTGCCCCAAAAATGGAAGCACAAAATAGGAGATTCCTCTATAAAAGAGATTTACCAATATCATTGGAAAGAGACCATAAAATAGAAGGAGTTTTTTAGAAAACCCTCTTAACAATAAGAAAGATAAACCTATGCCGTACAAGGGTTCCACAAAATAAGATAGGTAAGCATTTCCTACTATATAGCTAATCATTACAAAAACAACTGCCAAAAGTATCTTAAAAAGAAAGGCCTTAAAAACTCTCTCCAGAGTCAGAACAATTCCATCCACCTTAAAAAATATAAACAATTCCAATCCAGATATCAAAAACGCATATACTATCTTCCAAACTAATTCCATTCCATCACCTCACTCAGTGTAAGTTATTGATAGCCCCAGACACTTCCCTGACCTTATAACGCGCGATTAGACAGCTTCCACCATTGGGAAAGAAAAGGAGTTTTTCTTTCTTATCCAATTGAACCACATTGGCAGGATTGATGAGAAAAGAGCGGTGGCACTGCAAGAGACGGGGTTCCTGCTTGAGAACCTCCTCTAAACTCGCTGTAAATTCCAACCTATCCGTCTTGGTATAGAGAATAACACGATGGGCTCTAGGCGACGTTTCGAGATAGTAAACCTCTTTAAAGGGATACTGGAATTGAGCAAATTTTGATTTAAAGTAAAAGCAATCTTCCGCCAGACTTTTACTATCTTGACTATTGGCATAGAGGAGGGCTGTCTCGATCCGAGATTCAAACTCCTCTGTCGACAAGGCCTTATCAATGTAGTCCAAAGCTGACACTTGATAGCGAAAGGACAGGGGCATAAACTCCGAGTGAGTTGTCACAAAGACGATTAGAGCATAAGGATCCCGATCCCGAATCTTTCTAGCCACTTCTAGCCCCTTCATCTCTTCGTTTCGAATCTCAATATCCAAAAAGAAAAGCTGATGCACCCCCTTCTCATCCACCTCTGCCAGCAGTTGGTCTGGTTTCCCAAAGACTTCAAAAGAACTAGGAATGATACTCTGTTTTTTCAAAAGTTTTTCAATCGTCGTTTCAATTCTAACTTGTTGGGAAAAGTCATCTTCTAAAACAAATATTCTCATCTTCTTACTCTCCTTGTTTCAACCATCTTTGGCGAATATCTCTATAGCGACGTCTGGCATACTGAACAGCATATCGACCTTCTTCTCCAAGAAAAAGAGTCTTTCTTTGGATATCCATGGATTTTAGCCGTTCAAGGTTAACCAGACAATTTCGATGACATCTCGTCAAGGTTTCTCCATATTGTTTCTCAAGATTGCTTAAATTTTGAAATAGATCAAAGCTAGCGTTTTCTGTAACAATCTGCACGGTATGGGCTTTGCTTGGATGCGTTTGGATATAGTAGATATCCTCTATGTTTAATTTGAAAATTTCTTTCTCTTTTTGGATGATAATGTAGCTCATGGATAAAACCTCCTAAAAAGAGGATAGCATAAATCTAGAAACTATTTTTCACCAAATCCTAAACGGTTCTCAAAAATTCCTAAAGTGTCGAATCATTCGCAAAATGACTATGATAATCTTACAATTATTTTATCATAAAATCCTGCAATAACCATTCAGGAAATTTCAATGACAATTAAAGATTTGAAGGTAAAAAAAGAGGTAAAAGTGATAAGCTATGATTATAGAAAGACAATCACTTGAAACAACTTTAGAACCAGCACAAAGGAGGCATTCTCATGACGGTTACAGACCCAATCAAAAGAGCTCAGGAACTGATAACTGAGTTAAACAAAGCCTACCAAGTCTGCAAACAGGCAACAGCTGACGATGTCCGTTTTCAGGAGCAGCTGAACAATATCCTTGACTTTCTCTCTAAAACTGAGACAGTGGATAATCGATTCTTGATTGAGCTGGAAAAATTTTACCAGACTTCCAGTCTTCTCCTGGGTCTCAGCGCTCTCAATCCAGATGCTCCTACTCGCGCCGCTTGGCGGGCCTATGACCGTTTCCACTTTGACCAAGTCAAAACCAAGCTAAGTCTCTACGGACCAACTATTATCTTGTAGAAAATAAAAGAAGCTGAGACAGAACTCAACTTCTTTTTTAGTATCATATAAGCAATGTTATACTCAATGAAAATCAAAGAGCAAACTAGGAAGCTAGCCGCAGGTTGCAGATAAAGCTGACGTAGTTTGAAGAGATTTTCGAAGAGTATTAGTCCTGCATCTGACGTTTCACCTGATAAGGGAGATACAAGATTTGCAGGACCAGTCCAGCTCCAAGCAGGGCTAGAAGAGCTAGTTTTTCTTGGAGGGTAATCAAACCAACTATCAGCTGAACCAATAAAACAAAACCTGTCAATCCTCGGATAACTTCCTGTAGTCCCTTCTCTTTCTCCCCTTTTTCTAGTGGAAAGAGCTGGGTCAAATACTGGTAGTCAAAAGCACGATAGAGAGTCAACAACTGGAAGAGCATAAGGTAATTAAACAGGACAACCACTGCCGTCGCAATCCAAGACTGCTCGATAAAGATCAAAGCTAACAAGGATAGGAGCAAGAGACGGAGACTGAGGGCAAAGAGGTCTCCATTTCGCAGATAAGAACGAAGATAGAGATTTTGCCAGATCTTCCCAGGCACCTTTTGAACAGTCTTTAGGAGGAAATCCAAATAAGCGCGTCGTTTGACACTATTTGAAACGCCCTTGACCTGAGTAAAGAGAGCAAAGAAACGAAGCAAGATTTGCTTGCGCTTGCTTTCTTGGGCAATGACATAATCCCAATCCAGCCCAGTTTCAGTGAAAAATTTGCTGGCTTTTTGGCGAAAAAGGAGGTATTTCCCAGCTCCTAATAAAAGCACATAGACGAGAAAGACTGGCAAGCCATAGCCCATGGCTAAAAACAAGGGTGCAAACAAGAGTAAAAAGAGGGTTTGAACAATTGTCCAGAAAACCAGTGAACTCACCGTCTGTCCTTTGAGGTAGGACTTTACCTCTTCTTCACTGACTAAGAGAAAGAGCTTGTCAGGTCCTTCCATATAGGTCGCGATTCCTCCCCAAGCCAAAAGCAAGGCAGATACAATCCCCAAAAACAAGAGGATAGGCCAATGATTTTCAGGAAAATGTTGCAAGAGTTGACTGTACTGGTAAGCTAGAAAACCAATGAGAACTAGCAGGAACAAGACAAAGTGATCATTGAGAACATAACGCAGATAACCAAGACACTCCTTACGAAAAGCCTGCTTTCTCCTTAAAAACAAGTCTTTCATAGGTCCTCCTCTTTGGTTAGAGCCAAGTAAATATCATTCAAACTAGCATCAGGCATGGTAAAAGCACCCCGCAGTTGCTGGAGGTTCCCCTGAGCCCGAACCTCTCCCTTGTGGAGAATGACAAAGGCATCACACATCTTCTCCGCTGAATCCAGCACGTGGGTACTCATGAGAATGGACTTGCCTTTTTGCTTTTCTACTTCTAGAAGCTGAATCAAGTCAGAAATGGCCAGCGGATCGAGCCCAAGGAAAGGCTCATCAACGATGAAAAGGCTCGGATCTACGACAAAAGCACAGATAATCATGACCTTCTGCTTCATCCCTTTGGAGAAATGCACTGGGAACCAGTCTAATTTTTGATCCAAACGAAACATTTTTAACAAAGGTTCCACACGATCAAAAGCTATATTCTGCTCAATACCATAGGCCATGGCAACCGTCTCGATATGCTCTCTAAGAGTCAATTCCTCATACAAGCTAGGCGTTTCTGGGATGTAGCCAATCTGCTTGCGATAGTTGGTCGCATCTTCTCGCAGGGTCAAACCATTAATCTTGATTTCCCCACTGTAAGGTGTCAAAAGACCGATAATCTCATTGATAGTCGTTGATTTCCCAGCACCATTGAGCCCAATCAAACCGACCAACTGCCCACTTTCAACGGTAAAGGACACATCTTTCAAGACAGGAACATGAACATAGCCTCCTGTCAGGTTTTTAATTTCTAACATATTTTCTCCGAATCTGGTATAATGTAGCTATATTATATCAAAATTCAATACAGTAGAGGTAGATTTTATGTCAGATTGCATTTTTTGTAAGATTATCGCAGGGGAGATTCCTGCTTCAAAAGTATACGAGGATGAGCAGGTTCTTGCCTTTCTTGATATCTCTCAAGTAACGCCTGGACACACCCTCGTTGTACCCAAAGAGCACTATCGCAATCTTTTGGAGATGGACGCTACCAGCGCCAGCCAACTCTTTGCCCAAGTGCCAACAGTGGCTCAAAAAGTCATGAAAGCTACCAAGGCTGCTGGTATGAACATCATCGCCAACTGTGAGGAAGTTGCTGGTCAAACAGTCTTTCATACCCACGTGCACCTCCTACCTCGCTATGGTGCAGAAGATGACCTCAAGATTGACTTTATCGCCCACGAACCTGACTTTGACAAACTTGCCCAAGTCGCTGAAACTATAAGAAACGCTTAAGGAGATGCCATGAAACTATCCAATCTATTGCTATTCGCAGGAGCTGCAGCTGGAAGTTATTTTGTCGTGAAAAATCGCCAAGCCATTCAGGATGAAGTGCTAGATACAACTGACCGCGTCGAAGCTATCAAGGATGATTTGGATATCATCCAAAACAGCCTACAAATCATCGACCAACAAAAAAACCTTATCAAGGAATACCAAAAAGATTTAACCTATAAATTTAAAGTCTTGGAAAAAGATTTCCAGACTAGACTAGCTGTGATAAAAGAAACACAGGAGTTTGAGGATAAGTAAAAAGAGACAACAACTTTCCTTAAATCCATTTTGGGTTACTAGATTCGAACAGAAAAGGGAGGGAATGAAAATGAAACAGTTTGTAAAAGTTCTAGCGAAGATCATCGCAATCCCTTGCGGCTGCCTCTGCCTTCTTGTAGCCTTGGCATTTCTACTAGTGGCCAATCTTTTCAAAGCGTCACCAAGTGACATCCGAAAAGGGAATGACGACTTAAAACAAATCTTTACCTCCCTTGACATGCCTCCTGAGAAAGTAGAATCGGATGGACACTATCAATACGAGGGTGGAGGCCTAGATTTTTATGTTACTTTCTCAGACGAGGTCATCAATAGTCACCCCGTCCTAAAGGAAAGTCCAAAACTCACCAAAAACCGACTCGAAGTCTATGTCCTCCAGACAGGAGATATTTCCTACTATAAAGTAGGAGACAACTTATTCAATCGTGGTTTAATACAATTTTTAGAGGAGGAGGGCGAGAAGTATTTCCAAGAAAAAGGAAAAAAATCAAATTCTTCTTACACAATTCTAGCTTGGAAGGATCAGGCAAGTCTCAAAAAGGGAATCGCATTCTATGAAAAAGCCTTGACCTTGGTAGATATTCAGGATAATTCGGCGATCAACCACATTGATACCGTCACCGTTAAGCCTGGCAAAGAAGCGGAAATCAAGCAACTCATCCAAGAGATGGATGAGGCTGGCTTGCTCACTCATAAGTATAAATAGTAGACTAACTGGAGAATGATTTCTCGATACTAAATTTTTAATGATAACAAAAAAAGAGCCCGCCGGCTCTTTTTACTTTATTCTCCTTCAAAGGCATCTTTTATATGGTCAAAGAAGCCTTTTTTCTTTGGATTGACTTTCAAGTCACCTGCAGCTGCGAATTCTTTAAGCGCAGCTTTTTGGCGGTCGTTCAAACCTGTCGGAGTCACGACATTAACTGTAACATATTGGTCACCAACGGCACCGCCACGAAGGCTCGGTGCTCCCTTGCCACGTAGACGGAATTTCTTGCCAGTCTGAGTTCCTTCTGGGATAACCAATTCAACAGCACCATGCACGGTTGGAATTTCCACAGTATCTCCAAGAGTAGCTTGGACGATATTAAGATTTAACTTGTAGAAAATAGTTGTTCCTTCACGTTCAAACTTATCGCTGGCTTCTACTGAAACCACTACATACAAGTCTCCGTAAGGTCCACCGTTAAAGCCTGCTTCACCTTGACCAGCGAGGCGGATTTGTTGGCCTGTTTCCACACCAGCAGGGATTTTTACATGTACGCTATGAGCTTGTTTTTCATGACCTGTTCCGTGACAAGTTGTACATGGATCTTTGATTTCTTTTCCGCGACCATGACAGACATCACAGGTTACTTGACGGCGCATCATACCAAGAGGAGTCTGCGTATCAACGTTAATAACACCAGCACCATGACAGCGTCCACAAGTGACTGGACTTGTCCCTGGCTTAGCACCAGAGCCGTTACATGTACGACAGCTTGCTTCACGGTTGTACTTGACTTCTTTTTCAGCTCCGAAAATAGCTTCTTCAAAGGTCAAGTTCACACGGTACTGGAGGTCATCCCCTTGACGAGGAGCGTTTGGATTGCGTGAAGCTCCGCCTCCCCCGAAAAAACTTGAAAAGATATCTTCAAAACCACCGAAGCCACCTGCTCCGTCAAAGCCACCAAAACCGCCAGCACCACCAAAGCCACCGTTGGCACCTGCAGCACCATATTGGTCGTAGGCAGCACGTTTTTGGTCGTCACTCAAAGTCTCATAGGCTTCTTGAACTTCCTTGTACTTTTCCTCAGCACCAGGCTCCTTGTTGATATCTGGGTGGTATTTTTTGGAAAGCTTACGATAAGCCTTTTTGATCTCGTCTGCCGAAGCGTTTTTTGACACCCCCAGACGATCATAAAATTCAGTATTGTTCATACAAGATACTAAGAGCGAACAGAAAGCGACTGAAATTTAGGAAACCGACAAGAAATCCTGATTTCTTAGGAGGTTTATCTAATTTCCAAGCTTTCCGCTCGAGTTCAATTACGAACACCCTTATTCCTTTCTATTGATATTGTGAATCAAACCACCATTTAGGTCGGGCTCAATTCCTTTCTTTTATATTGATGAGAAAAACTCAAATAAATTAGGTTTAACCCCTTTTTATCGAAAAACAGAGGCTGGGTTGCAACCTCTGGATTTCTTCTTATACTTACAACGCAAAAGTCATCATAGCGATTGTAGTAGATTGACAATCACTTTAGTGATTAGTCATTCTTAACGAGTTAGGCTTAACTGAGTTTCGGCTAGAAACTTCGGAAAAAAGATAAGCCATCTTTTGTGCATCGCACAAGGCGATGGCTTCCTATTCTTCTTTCGTTTTCTTAACACCTCAACATCTTACCGAATTGAGCACGCCCTAACCTCTTGGTGAAAAAGAGACGTAGCTGTTTTCGCTTTAGCGAACTACAGATATGGCTACCTTTAGGTGCAAATCTTCCTAGAAACTAAAGTTTCTGCGTCAGATTTCCTATTTTCACTGTGAGGTTTTAACGGGCTTTGCATCTTACTTTTCAGTAAACTCTCCGTCTACGACGTCATCGCCTGCGTTTCCTGTTGCTTGTGCGCCTTCTGCTCCTGCTTGGGCTTGTTGAGCTGCAGCAGCTTGCTCATAGAGTTTCACTGCCAGTGCTTGAGCTTTTTCGTCGAGAGCTTCCAATTTCGCTTTCATGTCGTCCAAGTTATTATCTTCTTGCGCTTTCTTAAGGTCATCAAGGGCAGCTTGGGCAGCATCACGTTCTGCATCGAAGCCTTTACCTTCAGTTTCCTTGATTGTCTTTTCAGTCGCAAAGATTGCTTGGTCTACTTCGTTACGAAGATCAACTTCTTCTTTACGTTTCTTATCTGCTTCAGCGTTTGCTTCTGCATCTTTCATCATGCGGTCAATTTCTTCATCAGTCAAACCTGAGTTTGATTGGATAACAATTGTTTGTTCTTTTTGAGTTCCAAGGTCTTTAGCCTTAACAGACACGATACCGTTCTTGTCAATGTCAAAAGTTACTTCGATTTGAGGAATTCCACGAGGTGCAGCTGGGATATCAGTCAATTGGAAGCGTCCAAGAGTCTTGTTATCTGCTGCCATTGGGCGTTCACCTTGAAGAACGTGGATATCAACGGCTGGTTGATTGTCTGCTGCAGTTGAGAAGACTTGTGATTTAGATGTTGGAATAGTAGTGTTGCGATCAATAAGTTTTGTGAAGACGCCACCCATTGTTTCGATACCAAGTGACAATGGCGTTACATCAAGAAGGACAACGTCTTTCACATCACCAGTAATGACACCACCTTGGATGGCAGCACCCATGGCAACTACTTCATCAGGGTTTACTGATTTGTTTGGCTCTTTACCAGTTTCAGCTTTAACAGCTTCTACAACAGCTGGGATACGAGTAGAACCACCAACAAGGATGACTTCATCGATTTCTGACAAGCTCAAACCTGCATCTGAAAGGGCTTGACGAACTGGAACTTTTGTACGTTCTACAAGGTCACGAGTCAAATCGTCAAATTTGGCACGAGTCAAGGTCATTTCTAAGTGAAGAGGTCCAGATTCACCAGCAGTGATGAATGGCAAGCTGATTTGAGTTGAAGTTACACCAGAAAGGTCTTTCTTCGCTTTTTCAGCCGCATCTTTCAAACGTTGAAGAGCCATCTTGTCAGTGGACAAGTCAATACCATTTTCTTTCTTGAATTCTGCAATCATGTGATTGATGATTTTTTGGTCAAAGTCGTCACCACCGAGTTTGTTATCCCCTGCAGTCGCCAATACATCGAAGACACCGTCACCCAATTCAAGGATAGATACGTCGAATGTACCACCACCAAGGTCAAATACCAAGATTTTTTCTTCTTTGTCAGTCTTGTCCAAACCATAAGCAAGAGCTGCTGCAGTTGGTTCATTGACAATACGTTCTACTTCAAGACCAGCGATTTTACCAGCGTCTTTTGTTGCTTGACGTTGGGCATCGTTAAAGTAAGCTGGAACTGTGATAACAGCCTTAGTTACTTTTTCACCAAGGTATTCTTCAGCATAACCTTTCAAGTATTGAAGGATCATAGCTGAGATTTCTTGTGGAGTGTATTCTTTGCCGTTAGCAGAAACTTTTTCAGAAGTTCCCATCTTAGATTTGATAGAAATGACTGTATCTGGGTTTGTGACTGCTTGGCGTTTTGCAGCGTCACCAACGATGATTTCACCATTTTTGAATGACACTACAGATGGAGTTGTACGGTTTCCTTCTGGATTTGCGATGATTTTGCTTTCAGTTCCTTCAAGAACTGCAACTGCTGAGTTTGTTGTACCTAAGTCAATACCGATAATTTTAGACATGTGTTTTTCTCCTTAAATTTTATTTTCTATTTTTCTTTTTTATACTCTTCTTAAGTGGCGACGCCGTCAGAACTTGACTTCGTCAATCTCTTTGACTAAACTTTGAGCCCAAGGTCTCAAAGTTTGCGTAAATAGCGCTACAGCGAAGAGTATCGCCTTTGATTCGCTTCGCTCACTATCAGCAAAACTGAACCATTGTTTATTATTCTTTCATAGTTTATTGTCGTTTCGGACAAGGTTCTTATTTTTTATGTTGCGACACGAGAGGTCGAAATTATGCGCAGTAGCTGATTGGCAGTTCACTTCGCAAACGCTCGTGACCAGCCTAATCACCCTTGCGGGGGTGCGTCAACGAAATCACAGATTTCTGACTTACCGCCTAATTATAAACCACCACCATTGCTGGTCTTAGGATGCGGTCATGGAGTTTGTAGCCTTTTTGGAAGACTTGGGCAATGGTATCTGCTGGATGCTCGTCATCTGCTGGAACGGTTTGGATGGCCATGTGATAGTTATGGTCAAATGCTCCGTCCGCCGCGATTTCTTCAATTCCTTCTTCTTTAAGGGCATGAATCAAGCTTTCTTGCACCATTTCCAGACCTTTTTTAACATCATCTGTCAAGCCTTCAACGGCAAGCGCACGCTCAAGGTTGTCCAAGGAAGGTAAAATAGCTTTCCCTAAATCTTGGCTTCGATAACGTTGCAAGAGTTGGCGTTCTTCGTTGGCACGACGTTGGATGTTTTGCATTTCCGCATGAGCGCGAAGGTATTTATTTTCAAAGTCTTCTGCACGCTCATTGGCTAGTTCTAGTTCTGATTTTTCAGGAGTTGTTTCTTCAGTTGTTTCCACAACTTCCTCTTCTTTCATTTCTTCGTTTTTTTTATCTTGGGCCATTGTCGCCTCCTTTAATGATTTCAAAATTAATTTACTTCGTAATGATTACTGCTGAGATAGCGGTAAAAATCCGTTAGTTTCATGGTCAATACGCGGTTGACTACATTGACTTGGTTGACCAATTGCTGATAATCTAGATTAACTGGACCGATAATCGCTAGAATTCCAAAACCTCGATAAGGAATGAGGAATTTACTGCTAATCACCGCCAAGTTAGCTAGACAGGATTCCTGACTATCCGCAACACGGACATTTTGCATCTGATCTTCATGCAGACCCTCACGAATCTCCAAAGCCACCTTTTGCGGTTGGTCAAAGAACTGATAGGCTGCCAGATTGGCAAAATTCAAGAGATTGACCTTGCCCGCCACTACAATGTTTTCGTTGAACATTTCCCTAAAGATATGTTCAAAGAGATCCATGACATTGTCCGTAGTTGTGAAGTAACGCTGGATAATCTGCGGAATCTCTGTCCGAATCTTGTAGTGAATATCCAGAACGGTGTGACCGAGGAAACGTTCCTGAATGATGCTCTTCAGTTTCAGCAAATCTTCCTGCAAGAAGTTCCTTGGAATCAAAAACTGACTGGTAACCGTTCGCGACTCGTCTAGGGTGAATACTGCCAAGGCTGTATGTTGCCCTAGAACAACGATATCAAAGGCTGTCAACCGTTGCCTACTGGGCTCAACATCCAGTGCTACTACCGTACAACCACTCAGGTCTGTCAGAAGATTAGCAGCTTCTTGCAGAATATCCTCCAGTTTGAAGAACTCCTGATCAAAGGCTTTGACAATCTCATAGATCTCATTTTCAGCCAGTCGGTCAAAATCCAGTGAGTGTTTCACATAGTACTGAAAACCAGCAACACTTGGCATCCGACCGCTTGAAGTATGAGCTTTCTCAAGCAAACCCTGCTTCTCTAGAGCCGCCATGTCATTACGAATGGTAGCACTACTAGAGTTAATAGACTCTTGTAGCGCCTTGGATCCGACAGGTTCATGTGTTTTGGTAAAGATGTCAATAATCAGATTTAAAATATCCTGCTGACGCTCTGTAACCATCTCATCACTCCTCTCTGTCTGATCGATTAGCACTCTATGCATGCAAGTGCTAACTCATGATTCTATTATACACCCTTAGAAGAGAATGTCAAGACAAAAACTCAAAAAATTAGCACTCTTTTGCCAAGAGTGCTAAAAATCAGTCTGAAGACCTAGAATCTTACTTCTCATCTACTTGGCATTTCCTTTTAAGTCTGAAATAAGCATAGATTAGATAAGAAATTAAACAAGCGTATAACAAGAAAATAATAAAGAAAGACTGAGACAAGTTTTCTCGATATAAACTCATACAAACAACAAAACCACCTGAGAAAGCGGCTATACAGGAACGAAGTCTAGACCGCATAACTTCCCATCTAAGACCATTACGCATATAGCCTTTCTCTTCTGAAAGTATATCAGAAGCTGGTTTACGAAGAATTGAACAAAAACCTGTTTCTATCAATTCCCAACCGCTATTTCTAAAATCTTGTAGTTCATGCTTATACTTTTTAAGAAATCTAGAATCATAGATATGATAGATGACATCATCTGGTTGGCATTGTTCAAAATAGAAAAAACCAAAACGATTAGTTCTATATCTCCAACCTTTCAAGTGCATCTCATGTAAATATTCTTCTTCCTTGTCCAAATCAACAATGGTGAAAATCCGAAATTGTACTTCACTATTCATTGTCTTACCTCCAGATTAGAAAACAGGTATTGCTTCATTTATCAGATAATTCTTTCCACTTTTGAAACAATCTCCAAAAAATATAAGAAATCTGAACCGCAAAAACCATCAATAAAACACAATCTATCATGACAATCAAAAACATTACCCAACTGAAAGAACTACCTCCACTGAGGTACTTTAAGAAAATCGGTATTAGAGCTGAAAAGAGAAGCAAAATAGGAAGCATCCGCAGTCTTAAAATCCGATGAACCATATCCAACTTCCCAGTAGCATCATTATAAATTTCAAACTCTGCATCCGATTCAATTTCAGAATGTGCTTTTCTAAAGTAAGAAAAACCATTAAAGTCTGTAATATGCTCCCAACCACAGTCTTTAAACAGTTGCAAATAAGAGGTTCTCTCTGATGTTTTCATTGGGTAAAAATCCAACTGATAAGACACTTGTTCAGACTGACACTTTTCAAAGGTATACTTAACCGCAAACAACAAGATAGAATAGCTTACTTTTCTAAGTTTCCAGCCTTTAGCATGCATCTCTCTAAAGTATAGAGCCTCCCTCTCATAATCCGCAATGGTGAAAATTCGGTAAACAATTTTCTTTTCCATCATCCTTCCTCCCGACTATTTCTGTAAAGTCGTTCAATACGTTTCAATTCTATCTCCAAAACTTTTCGTCCCAAATCTGTTATCTGATAAATTTTCCGTTTTTCCTCTTCTCGGACAAAGGAAATCAAGCCGTCCTTTTCCATCTTTGACAAGGTCCCATACATAGTTCCAGGACTAATCGAAACTTGCGAATCTGTCATCTCCTTGACCTTTTGCGTAATACTATAACCATGACCTTCCTTTTGCAGGCAGAACAAGATATAAAAGCCCGTTTCCGTCATGGGAAGGTAAACACGCCTAATCTTATCCGTTAATTCCATTTATAGCTACCTCTTATCTAGTTCGATATATCGCACCTCGTTATATAAAATATATCACACCTCGATATAAAACACAAGAAAAAAGATCACCCACAGGCAATCTTTCTTCTATATTAGTATTAGTAAAGGTCTAAATAATTATCAACTTCCCATTGTGACACAAAGGTCGCATAGCTAGCCCACTCGATGCGTTTTGCTTCAAGGAAGCTAGTGTAGATATGTTCACCTAGGGCAGCCTTGACCACTTCATCTTCTGTCAAAGCTTTCAAGGCGTTATGAAGAGTTGATGGAAGATCAGTGATTCCAGCTTCCTTACGCTCTTCTGCTGTCATGATGTAGATATTTTCTTCGATAGGAGCTGGTGCTTCGATTTTGTTTTCAATACCATGCAAACCAACTTCCAAAAGAACCGCCATAGCAATATATGGATTTGCCATTGGGTCCACTGAACGCAACTCAAGACGAGTTCCCATACCACGTGAAGCTGGTACGCGCACAAGTGGCGAACGGTTACGACCAGCCCAAGCAATATAAACAGGTGCTTCATAACCTGGAACCAAACGTTTGTATGAGTTAACTGTTGGGTTCATGATAGCAGTATAGTTGTAAGCATGCTTGATCAAACCACCAAGGAAATGGTAGGCTGTTTCAGACAACTGCATTCCTTTGGGATCATTTGGATCAAAGAAGGCATTGTTTCCTTCTGCATCAAACAAAGACATATTACAGTGCATACCTGATCCAGCGATACCAAATTTTGGTTTTGCCATAAAGGTTGCATAAAGACCGTGTTTACGAGCAATGGTTTTAACAACGAGTTTAAAGATTTGAATTTTATCACAGGCACGGAGGACTTCATCATACTTGAAGTCAATCTCGTGTTGCCCAACCGCAACCTCGTGGTGACTCGCTTCAACTTCAAATCCCATTTTGGTCAAGACATTCACAATCTCACGACGCGTATTGTCAGCAAGGTCAGTAGGCGCCAAGTCGAAGTAGCCACCCTTGTCATTTACTTCAAGAGTCGGATCCCCATTTTCATCGAGCTTGAATAGGAAGAATTCTGGCTCTGGACCAAGGTTGAAAGATTTGAATCCTACTTCTTCCATATGACGAAGGGCGCGTTTGAGGTTGCCACGTGGGTCACCTGCAAATGGTTCGCCTTCTGTTGTATAGACATCACAGATCAAACCTGCAACACTTCCATTTTCATCTCCCCATGGGAAGACTGTCCATGTATCCAAGTCTGGGTACAAGTACATATCTGACTCATTGATACGTACAAAACCTTCAATAGAAGATCCATCAAACATGGCTTTGTTTGACAAGACCTTGTCTAACTGTTCATCTGTAGCAGGAATTTCGACGTTTTTCATAGTTCCCAGAATATCTGAAAACATGAGACGGATAAAGGTAACATTTTTTTCCTTGACTTCACGACGAATATCTGCAGCTGTGATTGGCATGGGTTTTCTCCTTAATATATGACTACTTGCGATTGCCTAACCGCGACCAAAGGGTGACCGTACTGAAGCAAAGCGCCCCTGCTGGAGGAGTTCATTGTGAAGTGCACGACGCACTTCCGTCTGACTCACGGCTTTCTTGGACTTCGCCTCGCGTTCAGCATATTTTTTCTTAATCGCAGCAATATTATGACCTTCAGAGATATAATCTTTGATTTCAAGTAGACGATCCATGTCATTCAACGAATACATGCGACGGTTCCCTTCGTTTCGATCAGGTTTGATCAACTCTTGATCTTCATAATAACGAATCTGACGCGCCGAGAGATCGGTCAATTTCATAACACTGCCGATAGGAAAAACAGCCATATTTCGGCGAAATTCTCTTTCCTTCATTTACAATTTCCTTCTTCCTGTCTATTATAGTCTAAAAAAAGACATACGTCAACGAATAATGTCATAAAATGTGACATTATTTTCTTTTTTTCTCCCAAAAGAGTTTCAGTTGCTCAATATCATAATTTACAAGGATTGCGACAAAAACTCCCATAAATGTTTCAAATACGCGCGCAAACACGTACAAAAATGTTTCTCCGCTCGGTATTGATAGGGTAATAATCAACATAGCCGCTACACCACCAATAACTCCTGCCTTGTTGTTCATGGCGACATTTGTCATAATGGTTAACATGGTGCAAATCGGAACAACTAGTAAGGTTACCCAAAAGGCTCCATGAAATAAAGTGTTTAAGAGGAAAAAGACAAGGGCGTAAAAACCGCCAATGCTATTTCCTAAGATACGCGAAGTTCCAAAATGGACACTCTTATCAAAGCTTTCTCGTAGACTGAAGACCGCTGTTAATGCTCCGATTTGAAGCCCCTTCCAGCCAAAAAAACCAAAAATCAAGAGAACTATAAATACAGCAATCCCTGTTTTGAAGGTTCGCATACCAAGCTTGAACTGTGACTTATCAAATTTATATTTTTTAAAATAACTCATAATCTCAACTTTCTACTACCATTTTAACATAAATTAGTTGATTTTATGAGTCAAAATCAATAGGAAGCGTTTTTAATTTTTAACTATAAAAAAGAGGAAACAGAGTTCCTCTTTTCTTTGATTCATTTATAAAATCTTATTTTTCAGTCAAGGCTGCAAGACCTGGAAGAACTTTACCTTCGAGGAGTTCCATTGATGCTCCACCACCAGTAGAGATCCATGAGAACTTGTCTGCACGACCAAGGTTGATGGCTGCGGCAGCTGAGTCACCACCACCGATGATTGATTTCACACCTGGTTGTTTCACGATAGCATCCATCACACCGATTGTACCAGCTTGGAAGTCTGGGTTTTCAAATACACCCATTGGTCCGTTCCATACAACTGTCTTCGCACCAGTCAATTCTTGATCGAATTTAGCGATAGATTTTGGACCGATATCCAAACCAAGGAAGCCTGGATCAACTGCTTCACCTTCAGTGTCTTTCACTTCAGTATAGTCAGCAAATGCGTTTGCTTCTTTTGAGTCAACTGGCAAGATCAATTTGCCGTTTGCTTTTTCAAGAAGAGCTTTCGCAACATCCAATTTGTCTTCTTCTACAAGTGAGTTACCAATTTCGATACCTTGTGCTTTGTAGAATGTGTAAGTCATCCCACCACCGATAAGAACTTTATCAGCTTTTTCAAGCAAGTTTTCGATAACACCGATCTTGTCTGAAACTTTTGAACCACCAAGGATAGCCACAAATGGACGTTCTGGAACTTCAACTGCTTCTTGGATGTAGGCAATCTCGTTTTCAAGTAGGAATCCAGCAACTGCTTTTTCAACGTTTGCTGAGATACCAACGTTAGATGCGTGTGCACGGTGAGCTGTACCGAATGCATCGTTTACGAAGATACCATCTCCAAGAGATGCCCAGTATTTACCAAGTTCAGGATCATTTTTAGATTCTTTCTTACCGTCAACATCTTCGAAACGAGTGTTTTCAACCAAGAGAACTTGTCCATCTTCAAGAGCGTTAACAGCGGCTTCCAATTCAGCACCACGTGTAACACCTGGGATAAATTTAACTTCTTGTCCCAATTTAGCAGCCAAGTCAGCAGCTACAGGAGCAAGTGATTTACCTTCTTTGTCTGCTTCTTCTTTTACACGTCCAAGGTGAGAGAAGAGGATTGCACGTCCACCTTGTTCAAGAATGTACTTGATAGTTGGAAGAGCTGCAGTGATACGGTTGTCATTGGTAATCACGCCATCTTTAACAGGTACGTTGAAGTCAACACGAACGAGAACTTTTTTCCCTTTCAAGTCAACGTCTTTAACAGTCAATTTTGCCATTAGATATGACTCCTTCTTTTTTTATACGTGTTAATTATATCACAAAATCAGTAAAAGAGATAGAAAAACCCTAAACTTTTCTTGTTCTTTCTTCTATCTATTAACCTAAAAACCTAGGATTGCAGTCCGGAAAAGAGCAATCTTTACATAATTTGGTTGGAATAATTTAGGCAAATTTCTTGATTGATCTGCCTAATTACTTCTATACCATTCTTTTTCTAATATTTTAATCCTTAATATTCTAAACTATACAGTCCTTCTTTTTGAATTGCTAGGTTTCTTATTATACAATATAACTAAAATAGTTTCTTTTAGTTTGTGCTATTTGAAATTAAAAAAGAGGATTTACTACAATGAAATTAGAAAGACTAATCTATATTTTACTTTCTCTTTTAAATAAGAAGAGAATAACAGCTAAAGAGATTGCAGATAGGTTTGAAATATCTACTCGAACAGTATATAGAGACATGGATACGCTCAGTTTAGCGGGGATTCCAATCTATTCGGAACGTGGAGATAAGGGAGGTTTCTATATACCAAGCGACTATAAGATAGACAGAAACTTTTTCACTGAGGAAGAGAGACAGTTTATCATTAATATGAGCCAAAATGTTAGTAAAATCGTTGGTCATTCAAGTCTTGACAGTATCGAACACAAGCTGTCTTCTCAAGAAATTGCAAGAGCAAACAGTCCTTTTTACTTTGATCTCAGTTCCTGGACTCTTAATACAAATTTTTTACTAGAAATTGAGGAAGCGATACAAACTGAACAGATGATTTCTTTTTCTTACCATTCGAAAAAACAAGAGAAAAGTCAGCGAACAGTTATCCCATACAGATTGATCTATAAACTGAATGCTTGGTATGTTATCGGTTACTGCTTAGAAAAATTAGATTTTCGTATTTTTAAATTAACTCGAATTCGTGAACTAGAACTAGTCGAGATAAAAGATAAACCATTCGATTATCCACGTTTATCTCAAGAAAAGTTAGACCTTTTTTTAAATCCCCCAAAACATAAAGTGGAGGGGCAAAGAGAAGAAATCGAACTAGTTTTTACAAGATTTGCACTTCCAAAAATCTACGATTACTTTACAGAAGAAGAAATCAGAGTCGAGGACGAAATAATAAAAGTTCAGGCATTCAGAGCTTTAACTCCTGCATTTTTTGATTTACTCTTAAGCTTTGGTTATCAAGTAAAGGTCGTATCTCCAAGTCACTTACAAAATCTACTGGTCAGTACTCTCAAAAAAAATCTTCAGCAATATGACAACCTGTAGTCATATTGCCTTTTGTATACTCTTAAGTGGGCAAAATATTTCGTGATATTCATCATAGCCCAATTATTTTATAGGAGGTTCCAAATGGATACAAAAACACTTGCAGAAAGCTATTTTACGGCAGTAAATGAGGGAGGCTGGGAAGATTTCGTAGCTGAAAACTTTGATTATGGCATGTGCGATAGTATAGAAATTCGACAAGGACGTGATGTTTATTTGCAAGGCGCAGGCCAATTCTATGCTTTGAGCCAGCATCTTGAAGTGAAGCAATTACTTGTTGATGGTCGAGCAGTCTCAGCTTTAAATCGCTACCGTCTACATTCTCCTCAAGAAAAAGAACTCGAACTGGATGTCGCAGAATTTCTAAAATTCGATGAGTTTGATAAATTAGTTGCATCCAATATTTATTTCGACACCTATCGTTTCCAAAAATTTATCCAAGGAATTGAATAACAAAAATCTAGCTTCAAATTTACTCTTCAATTTCAAAACTAAAAACAAGGCCTGACTAATTTACAGTCAAACCTTGTTTTTTAATTTTTATGAGAAAATCCAAGATTCGCAAATCTGATTAGTCTTCTCTCCCCTTTCTAGAGAGCAAGCCGTAGCCACTCATTAGTCCGAGGAGTCCCAGCGCTACTA
Organism: Streptococcus sp. CF10-1; assembly: GCF_024295825.1. Classification (GTDB taxonomy): domain Bacteria; phylum Bacillota; class Bacilli; order Lactobacillales; family Streptococcaceae; genus Streptococcus. The sequence continues at coordinate 62,240 of NZ_JANCPQ010000005.1, forward strand.
GACTAGCATCTCTTGTCGCTCCCGTATTTGGAAGTGCTTTACTTGCTTTTTCAACTTTCGCTGGTGCTGCTGAAAGCGCTTGATCCCTTGTTTGTGAGACTTGCTCCTCTTTCGTTCCTACTTCAACAATTTCTGGAAGAGCTTCCTTGAGAACCTCAGTTGAACGAAGGGTGCGTTTGCCCTGACCATCAACTTCTACAAAGCGACGAACTTGGCCTTCAACTCCTGCTTGCACAACACGGCGTTGTCCTGTGAGAAGGGCTGCATTCGGTCGCTCTTGAAGATCGAAGGAAACTGTTCCCTCTTCAACTTCCAGTTTCGGAGTTTCTAGAACTAAATCTTTCACCCCTTCAGCTGGTTGGTTGCTCGATAGAACTTTTGTACCAACTTCAGTGATTTCTGGGATTACTTCCTTGACTACCTCAGTCGAACGAAGAGTGCGTTTGCCTTGGGCATCTACTTCTACTAAATGATGAACTTGGCCTTCCACACCTACTTGAACTAGCTGGCGTTGTCCTTTGAGAAGCTCGGCGTTTGGTCGCTCCTGACGTTCAAAGGCTGTTGTTTCAGTTTCAATAACTAGTTCAGGGAGGGCTTCAACCGTTGGAGCTACTTCATTTGGATCCATACTGCCAACGTGGTGACTTTCTTCTGCAGGAGCTAGTTTCTTATTCAACTTTTCTTTCATTTCCGCAAAAGCTTGTGGAGTTGGCATCTCTGAAGCCAACAAAGTTTCTGCTTGTTCAATCAAGTCAGCTTTAGGATCTTTTTCACGAAGGGATTCAAGCAAGCCTTCCAATTCTTCTCTAGCAGTTTGATAACGTTGATTTCCATCCAGGTCTGCTCCTGCTTGTTTCAACTCATTCAAAGCTTTGTTGACCTCTTCTTGACTGGCATCATGGTTTTCTGCTACAGCTTTGGCTGCATTGAGCTTTTCTACTAGTGCTGCTTGTTTGTCCTCGCTTGAGAAGGTGTAGGCAAGGGTTGACTGACGACCTTGAGCAGCAGTGATTTCTTGTTTGAGGTATTCATCATTAACTGCAGCCTTTGGAGAAACCAAGACATCGAACTCAGCGGTGTGCCCCTTGTAATGCACGGTCAAGGTCTGGCGTCCAGTCTTCTGAGCATTGTAGCCCGTAATTTCAACACCTTGATCTGTGAAGGCATGGCTTTCTTCTGTCTCATCATCATAGAGAACGCCGAAGCGACCTTCTGCAAGATCCAGTTGCTCTCCTACTAGATAGTCCGTTTTCGGTTTCTGAGTAATGTACAGACCTGCTACTTCTTTTGGTTTTCCTTCATCTTGACCTGTCACTTGCACCTTCAAGTCACCGCTTACTGGAAGTCCAAGGTAGCTGACTGTGAGCTTCTGTTCCCCTTTTTGATGAGCGTCGTAGCCAGATACTGTCACACCTGAATGAGTAAGGTTGATCAGCTCATCGGCTTGTCCCCCTTCGTATTGAACACGGAGAGTGCCGCCTCTGAGGTCAAGGTTTTCTCCCTCTTTATAAACTATCTTCTTAGGCCCTTTTTCAAGACTAACTGCAGCAATTTTTCTCTCATCCTGTGGAATCGCTACTGCCAAGGTGTTACTGATTTCTTTGCCAGGTAGTTGGGTACGATAGTAGAGGAGAGTTGGTTGCTTGTCAAAAGCCAATGGCGCTGTCGCCATATCGCCTCCAGTTTCAGACTTCAAAGTTGCAATCGGTGTTTGTGAATCTGCCTTGTCATAAACGGTGATAGTTGCACCTGCTGGAACATCAGAGAAGCCTAGTTGAACTTGATGGTTTCCAAGTGAACGAGCAGCTACCTTAGCCATTGGAATATTTTGACTTTCTGTATCCAAGGTTTCATACATCTTCCAGTTGTAAATACGAATGGCTTTCCAAGGTGTTCCGTTATCTGAAGTGATAACTTTTAGGCGCCAGTCTTGAGCAGTGATTGGTTTGTCAAGAGTGATATCCGTCACGTGCGCTTTATTGCCACGGACTTCCTTAGCTAGTTTCCACTCACCATCCGTATCCTTGTAGTAAAGATCAAAGTCCTTGGTATTCATCAAACCATCGTTAACAGACTCACCACCGGCTCCTGCATGATCCATGACCCATCTAACAACACGACGTGGCTTGGTCAAGCGAATATCCACACTACCGCTCAACTGAGCTGAAGACCATTTATCTGACAAGCTAGTAATGGTACCGTTCAACATACCTTCGATGCCTTCACCACCTTCAGTATTTGGGAAAGTGCTACCGATAACCTTTGCACCTGGAACAATATTTTCAGCCAAAGGTCTTGGGAGACTGGTATCTTGAACTGTCATCCCCCAGTTGAAGAATGTAGTCGCAGCTTCGGAACGGAGGCCATTTTTACCAACTGCAACGACTTTCAATTCCTGAGTCGTACCAGTCGCATTAGCAGAACGGCTAACTTTTGGAAAGTAGATAGTGGACGCAGATGATCCTGTCAACAAACGCCAGTTATCTCCATCTTTTTCATAGACTTCATAAAAATCCGCATCTTGATTACCCGCAAACTGGATCACTGCTTCAGCTTCTTGGGCATTTTTAAGAGATTGTTTCACTACAGAGAGACCTGTAGGCGCTTGTGGTGCTTGGTGATTGTCTGAAATTGTCAATTGGCCTAAGTTGAACTGATAATCTTTTACAGCCCCTTCATGTTTGAAGAAGAGTTTGACTGCATAGATGGTTTTACCTGCTAGTGAGCTAAGGTCAAATTCTTCATTTGTCCAGTTATCAGAAAGTGTTAGCTCTTTCCATGCGGCTGCATCCTCAAATTTGTAGTCTGGTGTTGTAGAGAAGGCCATATAAACTTTAGAGCCTTTTCCTCCCTTGTGGGCAACACGAAGTTTGGTTTTCTCAGTTACTTCTAGTTTGGTAGAATACAAATTCACATCTTGGTCCGTCTTACCAGCTACATCACCTGAGAATTTAAGGGAGTTACCTCCATTATAGGCATCTGTAAAGTCATATTCTGCACGAAGTTTTTCCCCCGTTGAAGTCTGCCACCAGCGCCATGTTGGCAAGACACCTGAAACAGAACGGTAGTTCCACTCAGAATCCTTAGAAACTTTACCGTCTACAAACCATTTTCTACCATGACCTGTATTAAAAGAGGTAGTGAAGGTGCGTCCTACTGCTGGTGTACGGTCCGCAACTAAATTGGCAATTCCATACCACTCTTTGTCAGCTGGTTTTTGAGCCGTTGGATCTCCTTGGTAACCTGTAAAGAAGATGTCTTCATTCTTGTGATAGTCTTCGCCTGTTTTTCCTAGACTGGTAATCGTATCTGGTGCAAAAAGTCCAAGTGACAAACGCAACTTGCCTTTTTCATCTAAGAGGGCATCCCATTTGACTTTGGTCTTATAAGAGCCACCTTGTTGCAATTCCAAGCCTGCAAAGACATCATACTGGCTACGTTCTAGCCATTTGGCCATCTCTACGGAGTGGTCATTCTTTTCCTTGTTCCAGTTGAAGTTGGCAAAGAATTGATCCGCAGGGACCTTGTCTCCTTCTTTTTGCATGAACTGGTAGTTATAATCACCTAGACCATCTTCGTGGTAACGACCATATTTGTAGGTCATGGCATCGTACCAAGCATACTTGATCGGGTGGTTGACCTTAGCTGCATATTCTTTTGTATAGAGCATGAATTGGCGCATTTTTTCACCAAGAGGTGCTACCAATTCACCCGTTGTTTCCTGATTAATGAAATAGCCATCAAAGCCATAGTACTTAGCAAGATCGACAAGTTTCCGTGCGATCGGGAAGGTGCCATCTGCGTCTTGTTTCAAGGCAGCTGCAAATTTCTCTTGGTCGGCAATGCTATTTGACCAGTTGAAGAAGAGGGTTCCATAAACGGGAACTCCGTTGCGGTGGCCTGCATCAATGACATCTGGAGTTGGGACTAGACCTTCCCAGAAGACCATTGAATCCAAGTATTGCCAGTAGTCAAAAGCGTAGGCCTTGAATTCTTCTCCACCTACAGAAGCGTGGTCTTTGGCCTTTGAGTTGGTATTTGCTAGCGCCTGAACCTTGGCTCTTCTGCTTGCTTTTTCATTGACCAACTGCCCTCTGTGGCGCTTGGCGAGTTCAACTGAGGAACGGTTAATAGGATCATCCTCACGCGCACCCGGTTCCCATTTCAACAAATCCTCCCATGTATCAAATTTGATTTCTTTTGGTCGGAGACTCTTTTCTTCATTTCTAGGAACGTCTGCTAGAGTCGGTTTGTCGGCTTTCTTCTCAGCTACTTGAGGAGCTTCCTCTGGTTTGACTTCTTCTTTTTCAGTTGGTTGAGCAGGTTTTTCAGTTTTATCTGCCGGAGCGGGTTTTGCCTCTTCTTTTTCATTGACCAAATCGGCTATTGCTGGAGTGTTTTCTGAAATTGGTTGCTCAGCTACTTTGTTCTCTGTTTCCGATAATTGTTTTTCGATAGCTGCAGTATCTGGATTAGCTGTTTCACTAGCGCTTGTAGCTTGGGCGCTCGTATTTGCAGCTGTTTCAGGGGCTGCGACTTGTTCGGCAAGAGCTGGACTTGCGAATAGAGCTGAACCAATCATCAAGGAACAAGCCCCGATTGACAGCTTACGAATACTGTAACGGCAACGTTTTTCAAAAAATAGATTTTTCATCTTATCCTCCTAATAAAATATAAAGTAAGCGCTTTACTTTTTGATAAAAAGTAACTGTTCTCAGTGTACGACACCAGAACAGGATCATCTTCATTTTATCCTATATGAAAGCGATGTCAATCTATTTAACATAAAAACTATAACTAGGATAATAATCAATAAAATTTGGACACAATCCTATAAATCATCTATCTTAAAGGGAATCTATCTCTCATTTTAAAAGAAAGTTCTTGTTTCTTATGAAAATTTCAGCTAAACACTTGTGAGATTTACTTTTATCCTTTAAAATAGAATAGGAGAAATTCCGTTATTATTTTCCGGAGGAAAAAGAAATGTCCATTAATTGGCAGGAAATTTTATTTCACTTTTTAGGAGGTCTAGGACTGTTTTTATACAGTATCAAGACCATGGGAGACGGTTTGCAACAAGCTGCTGGAGATCGCCTTCGTTTTTACATTGACAAGTACACTAGCAATCCCTTTTTAGGCGTTCTAGTCGGAATCGTCGTGACTGCCCTGATTCAGTCAAGTACGGGGGTTACAGTTATCACGGTCGGACTGGTCAGCGCTAGTCTTCTCACTCTTAGACAGGCTATCGGAATTATCATGGGAGCCAACATCGGAACCACTGTTACTTCCTTTATCATCGGTTTCAAACTAGGCGAGTATGCTTTACCCTTGATTTTCCTTGGAACTATGTTCCTCTTCTTCACAAAAAACAGAACAGCAAACAATATCGGGCGCATCCTGTTTGGTGTAGGGGGAATCTTCTACGCCCTTAACCTCATCAGTGCCGGTATGAGCCCGCTTAAAGATTTACCACAATTCAAGGAGTATATGGTAACCTTGGGTCAAAATCCTATTTTAGGAGTGGTAGCTGGTGCAGTGATTACCGTCCTCATTCAGGCCTCTTCGGCTACAATCGGGATTTTGCAAGGTCTCTATGCAGGTGGGTTCCTTGATCTTAAAGGTTCACTACCAGTTCTCTTCGGGGATAATATCGGGACAACCTTAACCGTTATCATTGCGGCAGCTGGAGCCAATGTCTCTGCAAAGCGCGTTGCGGCAACCCACGTTACCTTTAACGTTTTAGGGACTATTCTTTGCTTAATCTTATTAGGCCCCTTTACTGCTATGATCGAGTACTTCCAGGCACTCCTTCACCTCTCACCTGAGATGACCATCGCCTTCTCTCACGGTGCCTTTAACGTAAGTAACACCATTGTACAATTTCCATTCATCGGAGCCTTGGCCTACTTTGTAACCAAGCTCATCCCTGGTGAAGACGAGGTTGTCAAGTACGAGCCCCTCTATCTCGACGAGCAACTTATCCAGCAATCTCCTTCTATCGCTCTAGGAAATGCCAAAAAAGAACTCTTGCACTTAGGAAACTATGCAGCCAAAGCTTTTGACCTTTCTTATACCTATATCATCGGTTTGGATGAAAAGGTAGCTGAAAAAGGGCACAAGACAGAGGAAGCCATCAATACCATCGATGAAAAACTCACTCGTTACCTCATCAGACTCTCAAGCGAATCCTTGAGTCAAAAGGAAAGCGAAGTCTTGACCAACATCCTAGATTCATCTCGTGATTTGGAACGGATTGGGGACCACGCAGAAGGCTTGCTCAACCTAACAGACTATCTTCAACGCAAGAATGTTCAGTTCTCTGATGCTGCTTTGGAGGAATTAGCTGAGATTTATCAAGCAACAACTGCATTTATCAAAGATGCCCTTGATAGTGTAGAAAACAATGATATTGAAAAAGCACAAAGTCTGATTGAACGCCATAAAGAAATCAACAATATGGAACGCGTTCTCAGAAAGACCCATATCAAACGCCTTAACAAAGGTGAATGTTCTACACAAGCTGGAGTCAACTTTATCGACATTATTTCCCATTACACTCGTGTATCTGATCACGCCATGAACCTTGCTGAAAAGGTCATCGCTGAACAAATTTAATTGGTAAGAAGCCACCTTAATTTAGGTGGTTTTTTTCGTCTCTTAATCAAGAATATTTTTTCTAACGTAAAAAATGCTTTGATTCACAATGGAATCAAAGCATTTTAAAGAGTTCTCCAAACATGATAGCAGAAACTGCAGTGCCCCTGTACTTGGCTTCTTCTCTTTTGATAAAGCGCGCCAAGTTAATCAATTCAGGTGCTGGGTGTTTGGGATTGATAAGCAATTCACGGGTGACCAGTCCTGAGAGTCGGACTGCTAGTAATTGCTCATTTGTAGTTGGTAGTTTTTTAGCAGTCTCTAGGAGAGCAGCAACTAAATCTTCACTCAAGCCCTGACGAGCATGGTTGTAGAGATCTCTTATAAGGCTTTCTAGGTTTGGTTCTGCCATCCCGACCACCTCCCTTATGCTTAATAATGTTTAATCAAATCAACCGTTGAGCGGTCCAATTTTTTCACCAAGGCTTGCAAGAAAGCTTGGGCTTCTAGGAAGTCATCCATCGCGTAGAGGGTTTGGTGAGAGTGGATATAACGGGCACAGACACCGATAGTTGTGGATGGGACACCACCATTTTTCAGATGAGCTGCTCCAGCGTCCGTTCCGCCTTTTCCACAGTAGTATTGGTACTTGATGCCAGCTTCTTCAGCCGTTGTCAAAAGGAAATCCTTCATCCCCGGAAGAAGCAAGTGACCTGGATCGTAGAAGCGAATCAAGGTTCCATCCCCAATCTTACCTTGGCCGCCGTAGACATCACCTGCTGGTGAGCAGTCAACTGCCAGAAAGACTTCTGGATCAAACTTAGTTGTAGAAGTATGAGCGCCACGAAGGCCAACTTCTTCTTGGACATTGGCACCAAGATAGAGTTCATTTCCGAGTTTTTGACCTGACAAATCTTCTGCAAGCTCGCTCACCATGAGGACACCGTAGCGATTGTCCCAAGCTTTTGAGATGATATTTTTTTCATTGGCTGTCAAGATAGCGGAACTATCAGGGACAATGGTGTCACCAGGTCGGATACCAAAGCTTTCTGCCTCAGCCTTGTCTGCAAACCCACCATCAAAAATGATATCTGAAATTGCTGGCATGGTTGGTCCACCTGTTCCACGTGTCAAATGTGGAGGGACAGAACCTGAGATCACAGGAATTTCACGACCATCACGCGTAAAGAGTTTAAAGCGTTGGCTGCTGACCACCATAGGGTTCCAGCCACCGATTTCAACGACACGGAAGGTACCATCTGGCTTAATCTCGCTGACCATAAAACCAACTTCGTCCATGTGAGAAGCGACCAAGACGCGTGGTGCATCCGTAGCTTCTGAATGCTTGATACCGAAAATACCACCCAAGCCATCTGTCACTACTTCATCCACATGCGGTGTCAACTTTTCACGAAGATAAGTCCGTACAGGCGCTTCATGACCTGAGATCGCAGCAAGCTCTGTTACTTCTTTGATTTTTGAAAATAATGTTGTCATATCAGTTCCTTCTTTCTGTCCTCCATTTTACCACTTTTTATAGGAGAAGGATAGTGGGAAGGTAGATTGGTTTTTACTCAGTTTTCCAATAAAAGAGAGGGGCAGATGTAATTTCAGAAATTTTTCTTTCTTTTTACATTAAATTGTCAGAAAATTTATTGACAGATTAAAAAAATCGTGTTACATTATCTCCAAGGGTATTTTTATACCAAATCTACATGAAAGGACGGAGCATGAAACTCTCTCATATTTTAACGGGCTTACTTCTACTCCTGGTCTTTCTCTCCATTACCATTGGAACCAGTGATTTTTCTTGGGAAAAATTCTTTGCTTTTGACCAACAGACTTGGCTTCTCTTTCAAGAGTCGCGTCTTCCAAGAACCATTAGTATTCTCCTTGCAGCCTCCAGTATGAGCATGGCAGGACTCCTCATGCAGACCATCACCCAAAATCAGTTTGCTGCTCCGAGTACAGTCGGAACGACTGAAGCCGCCAAACTGGGAATGGTGTTGAGCCTCTTTGTCTTTCCGTCTGCGAGTCTGACCCAAAAGATGCTCTTTGCTTTTGGCTCATCTATTTTATTTACCCTCTTCTTCCTGGCCTTTATGACTATTTTTTCTGTAAAGGAAAGGTGGATGTTGCCCTTGATCGGGATCATCTATAGTGGGATTATCGGTTCTGTCACAGAAGTTATCGCCTATCGTTTCAATCTGGTTCAGAGTATGACTGCTTGGACGCAGGGCTCCTTCTCCATGATTCAGACCCATCAGTATGAGTGGCTCTTCTTAGGCTTCATTATCCTGATAGCCGTTTGGAAATTATCCCAAACCTTCACCATCATGAATCTGGGCAAGGAAACCAGTGAGAGTTTGGGGATTTCCTACTCCCTACTTGAAAAGCTGGCCCTCTTTCTAGTCGCGCTAACGACAAGTATCACCATGATTACCGTGGGTGCCTTGCCATTTCTCGGGGTCATCGTTCCCAATCTTGTCCGCAAGCGCTATGGAGATAATCTGAGCCAAACCAAACTCATGGTCGCTCTGGTCGGCGCCAATCTGGTTCTGGTCTGCGACATCCTCTCTCGAGTCTTGATTCGGCCCTATGAGCTGTCTGTCAGTCTCCTACTAGGAATCATCGGTAGTCTCGTCTTTATCCTACTTCTCTGGAGAGGAGGACGAAAAGATGCAGTCTAAAAGCAAACACACCAAGCTCTTCTGGCTTCTCATTATTCTGGCCATCGGAGCTTGTCTCCTCTACTTTTGGCCCATCACCCAGCTATCTGCCTTTGCCTGGAAACTTCGTTCTCAAAAGATTGTCGTTTATCTCTTGGTAGCCATCGCGACAGGGATTTCGACCATTAGTTTTCAAACCCTGACGGAAAATCGCTTTCTGACGCCAAGTATTTTGGGAATCGAAGCCTTCTATGTCTTGCTACAGACCCTGCTACTGATATTTGAAAGCAAATTTCTACAGCTTGGGAAGTCTCCTATCTTAGAATTTCTAGTCTTGCTTCTGCTTCAATCCCTCTTTTTTCTCGCCTTACAAGGCTACTTGAAGACGCTGATGAAGCAAGAGCTGGTCTTCATTCTGCTAATCTGCCTAGCCCTCGGAAGTCTCTTTCAAAATATCAGTACCTTCCTCCAAGTTCTGATGGATCCAAATGAATACGATAAACTGCAGAACAGTCTCTTTGCCTCCTTTCAGCATCTCAACACTTCCATCCTAGCCATCGGTTCTCTGATCATCCTTGCCTTGACAATCTTTTTCTTTCGAAAAGCAGTCATTCTGGATGTCTTGCACCTGCAAAGAGAAACGGCTCAGATACTGGGACTCGATGTTGAAAAAGAACAGAGAGAACTCCTCTGGGGCATCGTGCTTTTGACCTCAACAGCCACTGCCCTGGTAGGGCCTATAGCCTTCTTCGGCTTTATGCTGGCCAATCTCACTTACCTGATTGTCAAAGATTATCGGCACAAGTTGCTCTTTATCGTAGCCATTCTGATTGGATTTATTAGTTTGACCTTGGGACAAGCCCTCATCGAACGAGTCTTTGCGCTGGAAATTCGCATCAGCATGATTATCGAGAGTGTGGGTGGTCTCTTATTCTTTATCTTACTTTACAGGAGGGCGCGTCGGTGAAACTGGAAAACATTGACAAATCCATTCAAAAACAGGATATTTTGCAAGACATTTCGCTTGAAGTCAGTCCTCAGAAACTGACAGCCTTTATTGGTCCAAATGGTGCTGGAAAATCAACTCTTCTCTCCATCATGAGCAGACTGACCAAGAAGGATCAGGGAATTCTCAGTATCAAAGGTCGTGAAATCGAGAGCTGGAATTCGCAAGAACTAGCCAAAGAACTCACTATCCTAAAGCAGAAGATTAATTACCAAGCCAAATTGACCGTAGAAGAATTGGTCAGCTTTGGACGTTTTCCCTACAGTCGAGGTAGACTGAGAGCAGAGGACTGGGAAAAAATCCGAGAAACTCTGGACTATCTGGAACTGACAAACTTAAAAGACCGCTACATCGATAGTCTGTCTGGCGGACAGCTCCAACGTGTCTTTATCGCCATGGTACTGGCTCAGGATACAGACTTTATCTTGCTAGACGAACCGCTCAACAACCTCGATATCAAGCAAAGTGTCAGCATGATGCAGATTCTCAAGCGACTGGTGGAGGATCTTGGCAAAACCATTATCATCGTCCTCCACGATATCAACATGGCTAGCCAGTATGCGGATGAAATTGTTGCCTTCAAGGACGGTCAGGTCTTTTGCAAGGGAACGACTGCTCAAATTATGCAGGCTGACCTGCTCAGTCAACTCTATGAGATTCCCATCGCGCTAGCTGATATCAATGGCAAAAAGATCTGTATCTATAGCTAGCTGTTCTGAACTCATGTTAGAGAACCCTCTGTCTCTTAGCTAACAAGCCTATCTAAGAGCCCCCCTACATCGTTATCACATTTTAAAAAGGAGAAATCATGAAAACATCCCTTAAACTTTATCTCACTGCCCTAGCGGCTAGTTTCTTGCTCCTACTTGGTGCATGTAGTACAAATACAAACTCAAGTACCAGCCAGACGGATACCAGTACTTCTGCTCCAACAGAAGTGACCATTAAAAGCTCCCTAGACGAGGTCAAACTGTCAAAAGTTCCTGAGAAAATCGTTGTCTTCGACCTCGGTGCTGCGGATACTATTCGCGCTTTAGGTTTTGAAAAGAATATCGTCGGGATGCCTACAAAAACCGTTCCAACCTATCTCAAAGGCCTAGCTGAAAAAGTAAAAAATGTTGGTTCTATGAAAGAGCCTGATTTAGAAGCCATTGCCGCCCTTGAACCGGATTTGATTATCGCTTCACCACGTACCCAAAAATTCGTAGACAAATTCAAAGAAATCGCCCCAACCGTTCTCTTTGAAGCTGGAAAAGAAGACTACTGGACTTCAACTAAAACCAATATCGAATCCTTAGCAAGCGCCTTTGGTGAAACAGGGACACAGAAAGCCAAGGAAGAATTGGCCAACCTAGACAAGAGCATCCAAGAAGTTGCTACTAAGAATGAAAGTTCTGACAAAAAAGCCCTTGCGATCCTCCTCAATGAAGGAAAAATGGCTGCCTTTGGTGCCCAATCTCGTTTCTCTTTCTTGTACCAAACCTTGAAATTCAAGCCAACAGACACTCAATTTGAAGACTCTCGCCACGGACAGGAAGTCAGCTTTGAAAGTGTCAAAGAAATCAATCCTGACATCCTCTTTGTCATCAACCGTACCCTTGCCATCGGTGGGGACAACTCAAGCAACGACGGTGTCCTAGAAAATGCCCTCATCGCTGAAACTCCTGCCGCTAAAAATGGTAAAATTATCCAACTAACACCAGATCTCTGGTATCTAAGTGGTGGCGGACTTGAATCAACCAAACTCATGATTGAAGACGCTCAAAAAGCGTTGAAATAAGTAAGAAAACCCAACATCAACTGATGTTGGGTTATTTTTCTTCTTGATTCCGTTTTAGTGAAAAGTGATCTGGGACAGGATCTTTTCCTATTGCCGACCAAGGATGGCATCGGAAAATTCGAGCCAAGCCCATCAAAACACCCTTGAAGCCATGTTTTTCAATAGCCTGAATCATGTAGTTGGAACAAGTCGGCTCAAAGCGACAAGAGGGTGGAAAGGCCGGTGAGATAAAACGTTGGTAAAAGCGTACTGGCGCTATTAAGATCCGTTTCATTATTTCTTGGTTACAGCCATGGTGTGTAGTTGGCTGATTTCTTTTTTATTAAGGCGACGAGATTCTCCCGGACGGAGGCCTGTCAAGTCTAGGTGTCCAAAACGTGTCCGAGACAACTTATCCACTTGGAGGCCGACAGCTTCAAACATTTTTTTAACCTGATGGTTGCGTCCTTCATGGATGGTCAACTGCACTACTGAGCGATTTTTGACTGGATCCACTTTGAGAATCTCATAGACAGCTGGCTTGGTTTTCTTACCATCAATCTCCACTCCGCGAGTCAAGGGGCGGAGGTTATCCTTATTGGCTACACCTGCGTGGGCAATATATTTATTGATTCTCATCTTCTTCTATCCTTTCACCAAATAATTGGCTTTCTTGGGCTTGAATCTCAAGCTCATCAATCACTGGTAATTCTTCCAAATGGTTAATCCCCATGTAATCTAGGAAATAATCCGTAGTCACATAGAGGTTGGGGCGGCCCAACACTTCTTTTTTCCCATCTTCTCTTATCAATTCAAAAGCCTGCAACTTTGCCAAGGCTCCACTCGAGTTAACCCCACGAATAGCATCAATCTCAATTCGGGTAATCGGCTGCTTGTAGGCAATGATGGACAAGGTCTCAAGAGCAGCCCGAGACAAACTCTGGTTGATAGGCGCCTTGGAGTATTCCTTCAAAATCTCTGCAAATTGAGGCTTGGTCACCAATCTGTATGCTCCCCCTGTCTCAATCAGGGACAAGCTCGACTCCTGGTCTTTTTCATACTTTTGGGCTAATTTTTCTAAACTCTGTTGGATGCCTGTCGGTGGCAGAGAGAGGAGTTCAGCCAACTGACGAACCCGAATCCCATCTTCACCTGCTACAAACAAGAGCGCTTCTATTTCTGCTAAAGTACTCATCTTTCCTCTCTATCAAGTCTAGCTTTGTGCCTCTTGATTTTCTTCCTTCTTTTCCATAAGATAGATATCTCCGAAACTCTCCTCTTGCACGAGGATCAGTTCCTGGGTTTTGATTAACTCTAGGGTTGCCAAAAAGAGGGTAATAACCTCTTGAACATTCTGGGCTTCCTTGAACAAATCCTGCAAACGCAACTGATCTTGTCCAGTCAAGGACTCTTTTACAATGACCATCATGTCCTCAATCTTATACTCATCTCGCAAGATAGTTGTGTGATTCTGAGCGAACTCCTCTTTTTTCTTGGCTAGGATATTTGAAAAAGCCAAAAAGAGGTCAATGGTCGTCTTATCATGTACAAGCTCCGCATCCTCGTAAATCAACTCTGTTGGCGCTTTGGAATAGTACTGAGCCCGATCTTGGTGCTTAGCCTCCAAGTGCTCACCCAAGAGCTTGAACTTGCGGTATTCTTCGATTTGGGAGAGAAGGTCCTGCTCCAGGTCATCCTCCAAGTCTGTCACTTCAGCTACCTTTGGCAAGAGCTTGCGACTCTTGATCAGCATCAGCTGACTGGCCATAACCATATACTCGCCCGTCACTTCCAGACGCATGGCCTGCAGGGTTGAGACATAGGCTAGATACTGTTCGATAACTTCCGTAATGGGCACATCGTAAATATCCATCTGGTACTTAGAAACCAAGTGCAAGAGCAGGTCCAAGGGCCCTTCAAAATCTTTTAATTTAATATCCATTATCTATATTTTTCTAAGGTCAGGACTGTTTTTAATCCTAATTTTTTTGCAATTTCGTACAAATCGACCTTGTTTTCTATTTGTCTTAGAATGAACTGTTCCCGCAAGGCTTGGGCTGATAAGGCTGGGAACCCCTTCTCCTTGACAAAGGACTCTAGCTGACGAAAGGCCCACTGACGAGAATAGGCTTTACCTCCCCTTTCAAAAAGATAGGTCTGCCCCATCAAGGGTTCCAATTCTGGAGTCAAGGTCGTGGGAATAGTGACAATCCTTTGTTGAGAAGCCTTATTGATTCGCAGAACCTGAAAATCCAGATTGATATCCGCGACCTTGAGAGCTAAAATCTCACTTGGCAAGAGCCCTATTTCCAAGATAAGAAGCGCCAGCAAGCGACCCTCTGGATAATTACTTTCCTGCCAAAAAGAGTCTAAGTCTAGAATCTCTGGCTTTTCAGTCTTCTTTTCAGCTTGTTTGGCTAATTCCAAGCGGTAAAAACTGTCCAGCTCTCCTCTTTGATAGAGAAAGTAGAGAAATTGGTTACAGGCCGAAAGTTTTCGCTTCTGGGCGCTGATTTTTAGATTGGCTAGCTGGGCTTGGTAAATCTTGAGACTGGTCTCAGAGACCCGCTCGCCCACAATATCTAAAAATTGCTCCAGATCATACCTATAAGACTGCTTTGAATTGGCAGACAAGCCCTGCTTTCCTTCTAAAAAGGCTGAAATGCTATCTCTCATTTGCATCGAATCTCATATTCCTTACTAAAGTCATGCAAGAGGGCATTAACTGCCTTGAGGATGGACTTGCGCGTGATGATTCCTTGGAAAATTCCTTCACCATCTACGACTGGCAAGAAAGGTTCATCTACCAGTTTATGGAGGACTTCAGTGATGTTATAGTCTGGAGCGACGACTGCCACATCCGTCTTGGTCATATTGACGATATCTGTCGTTGCCATCTGCTCATCCGTCAAACCTTGCTCCATTTGATAAGCCAAAATGTCTCTCAGACCAATGGTTCCGACAAAGCGTTTGTCAAAGGTCACAACAGGGATACGCGTATAGGTGATTTGGCTCAGCACCAAAATCGCATGATCAGCATTATGGGTATCAATCAAAGCTGCTAGATTCTCAGCAGGGGTGAGAAAGGTTCCTTCCTGCTCCAATAAAAATGCTTCAAATTCCTTGGCAATCATCGAGTAAACTCCTTGGACAAGCCTGGATAAACCTCGTGGTCACGTGTCAAAAAGTCTACTTTGAAATAGCTGTCATCAATCTCCACACGGGCATAGAGGCATTCTCTAATAGTTCCTCGTGGTTGGCTGATAGAGCCTGGATTTAGAAAAAGAGTCTTTCCTTCCATCCAAGCATTTGGCACATGCAAGTGACCATAGAGACAGATGTCCGCTTCTTCTTCCTGAGCCCAGTAGTCCAACTTTTGGAAGTTGAAATTGATATCAAATAAGTGTCCGTGAGTCTGGATAATCTTGGTCGGACCAAGTTGAGTCACCAAACGTTCTGGGTAGCCAGCATAAAAGTCCATGTTTCCTTTGACGACATGGATACCCTCCCAGAGCGGAGAATCGGGACGGAGTTCTGAGTCACCATCGTGAAAAATGGCATCGACTTTCCCCAGATAGCGATCACGAATTTCTTCCACAATCAAGCTATCGCCATGGGAATCACTCATTACAATGATGGTTTGCTTTGCCATGATGGAAATACCTCCAAAAGTTTCTTAACGGCTAAGGCGCGGTGAGATTGGCTATTTTTTTCTTCAAGGGTTAATTCAGCTGAGGATTTACCTGTCTCTCCTACCAGGAAGAGAGGGTCATATCCAAAACCATTTTCACCCTTGGGTTCAAAGTTAATGTAGCCTGGCCAGTCAGCTTCAACCACCAAACTTTCCTTGTTTGGACTGGCTACAACTAGGGTTGTGTGGAACTGAGCCGAACGGTCCTTGAGATCAAAGACCATGGCCAATTCGTGCAAGAGCTTGGCATTATTTTCACGGTCGGTTGCTCCCACACCTGCAAAACGGGCTGACCAGACTCCTGGCAAACCGCCGAGGACATCGACTTTGAGACCTGAGTCATCTGCTAGCACCATCTTGCCTGTTAATTTGGAAATGGTTTCTGCTTTCAGGCAAGCATTTTCTTCAAAGGTCATACCTGTTTCAGCTACTTCAGGTAGGTCAGGGTAGTCATTGAGATTTTCGACATCATAGCCTAGCTTGTCAAAGATAGCTCGGAATTCCTTGGTCTTGCCCTCGTTACGAGTCGCAATGAGCAGAGTTTCTCTGACCCTGCTAGTTTCAAAGAAGGCTTCTACATCGACTCCTTCTTTAGGCAATTCAACATGCAAAAGCTTTCCATTTTCAACCAAGAGCAGAGCCCCCTGACGTTGGATGACTTCTAGATTGCGGCCTGCTTCGGCATTTAAAATCTCGACGATAAAGGAGAGCAGACGAAAGTTAGAAGACCAGCGCATCACCGTTATCGTAATCGGAAAGCCATTTTCTTCGTCACGAAAAATCCGCGCTAAATCCATAAAATCAAGCTCGAGAGGATCTTTGATAAGGCTATAGATGCCTCCATAGACATCCCAGACACCGACATACCAGTCCTGGTCATCCTTGTATTCATAAATTTTGTTTGTCATAAAGTTACATGCTCCACATGAATCTCTTTTTCCAGCCATTCTGCTCCAATTTGGGCAAAACTTTGGCTATTGGCGGTTGTATAAAAACGATGTTGAAGAGGTCCCGCATCTCGGCTACGATTGATTTCAAAATAGTTAAGCAAAACCGAGATATCCCGCACACACTCTGCCCCACTATCGATGAGCTGAACCTTTGGTCCCATAACATTTTGGATGATAGGGCGAAGGAGTGGATAATGGGTACAACCCAAAATCAGGCTATCCACCTTTCCAACCAACGGACGCAGGGTTTCATAGACCACTTTCTTTGTTACACTGGTCGACAGGGCACCAGACTCCACCAAGGGAGCAAACTTGGGACAGGCCAAACTCTTCACCTGTAAATCCGGATCCAGATCATGGATTTTCTGACGGTAGATGTCTGATTGGACCGTCATGGGAGTTCCAATCACCCCAATTTTCCCACCTTGACTGGACTTGATGGCTGCCGAAGCTCCTGGCAAAATCACACCTAGGACGGGAATATCTAGTTTCGCCTTGATTTCTTCCCAGACGACCGCAGTCGCAGTATTACAAGCAATGACAATCATCTTGACATCCTTGGTCAAGAGAAAGTTGACCAACTGCCAAGTATATTCACGAATTTGCTCAGCAGGACGGGGTCCATAAGGCGCCCGCGCCGAATCTCCAATATAGACGATTTCTTCATGGGGAAGCTGGCGCATGAGCTCACGAACAACAGTCAAGCCCCCGACACCCGAATCCAAAAAACCAATTGGTCGATTATCCATACAGTCTTCTTTCTAGTCTTTTTTCTGATTGATAGTTCATCATGATTTCTTGTCCTGAACGATTTGACCGACAGCTTGATAGAATGTCAACTGCCTCTCTCTTAATCATAATCAAATATCAATAGAATGCAAGGAAAAAGTCTTATCCTTGAGAACTATCGAACATAGTGAGAAGTCTGGAACTTCCATCCCAGACTTTTCCTATTTATTTCTTTTTATTGTTAGCAAGGGCTGCTTTTTGTTGGCGGATGATTTGGTGGTAAACTTGTTGTACCTTGGCTTCGCTTGGTTTTTGACCATTTGCACTCAAAAGAGCACGAACTGCCTCAGCGTTCAAACGTGGGTTGTCCGCAAATTCTTTTTCGATTTGCTTACGAACCAAGTACATCCCTCCGAGAGCTCCTCCTAGAAAAGCTAGCACAATCAAGATAATTGCTAAAAGTAAATCCATTCTTTTTCTCCTGTTTCTTTTTGAGTCTTCTATATTATACCATAAAGTGACTTTCCTGACCAGTTTGTTTTACGCTTTCAAGAGGGAGTTAAGCCAATTCTAAGCTAGTCTTACAATCAAATTGAACTATGAAATTACGAATAATTCCACCCTTTCCTCACTTTCTTCTACTATTTTAAGAAAAAGCAATATCAAATATGTTTTTCACCAAAAACCTCTTGACAAATGCTAGATGACCAGTAGAATGGGAGGTGAGGAGATAAATAGAAACAATTTAAACGAAACTGCTTTATAAAATGTAAGCGGTTTCGAATAAACAAAGGAGGGTTTTATGAAAAAACACTTTTGGGAGAAATCCTGTCGCTATAGCATCCGCAAGCTGACGGTTGGGACTGCTTCTGTTTTGCTGGGAGCTGTTTTTCTAGTCAACCACACTGTAGCCGCAGACAGTGTTGAGGTCAAGCAAACTGAACCAACCTCTGTCGAAGCTATCACTAAGCCTGATAGTGAGCCCAAAGCAGCTGAAGCTACTGAAACTACAAAACCGTCTCTAGCCGAGAGTCCAGTAGTTTCCGAAAGCAAGCCAGCTGTGGAGACTCAGACAACAAATAGTCAAGCAAGTGAAGAAGCCATTGTAGAAGCTAAAGAAAATAAGGAACCTGAAAAAATAGATCAGCCGGTGACAAAGCAAGAAAACTATCAACTCAACTACGATCAACCAACAGCTCCCTCCTATGATGGATGGGAAAAACAAGCCCTTCCTGTCGGAAATGGAGAAATGGGAGCCAAGGTTTTCGGACTCATTGGGGAAGAGAGAATCCAGTACAACGAAAAGACCCTCTGGTCAGGAGGACCACAACCCGATAGCACCGACTATAACGGAGGAAACTACAAGGAGCGCTACAAGGTCTTGGCTGAGATTCGTAAAGCCCTCGAAGCTGGCGACCGCCAAAAAGCAAAACAGCTCGCTGAACAAAATCTAGTTGGACCAAACAACGCCCAGTATGGACGTTACCTAGCCTTTGGAGATATCTTCATGGTCTTTAATAACCAGAAGAAAGGACTAGATACTGTAACAGATTATCATCGTGGTTTGGATATCACCGAAGCTACTACGACCACTTCTTACACCCAAGATGAGACGACCTTCAAACGTGAAACCTTCTCCAGCTATCCTGATGATGTCACTGTGACCCACTTGACCAAAAAAGGAAACAAGACACTTGACTTTACCCTTTGGAACAGTTTGACAGAAGACTTGCTTGCTAATGGCAACTACTCTTGGGAATATTCCAACTATAAGAATGGTCATGTCACTACAGATGCAAATGGAATCCTTCTAAAGGGAACTGTCAAAGATAATGGCCTCAAATTTGCATCCTATCTAGGAATTAAAACAGACGGAAAGGTGACTGTTCAGGACGAGACACTAACCGTTACAGGCGCAAGTTATGCGACTCTCTATCTCAGTGCCAAGACCAACTTTGCTCAGAATCCAAAAACCAACTATCGAAAAGACATTGACCTCGAAAAAACAGTTAAAGGGATTGTCGAAGCAGCTAAGGCCAAAGACTACGAGACACTTAAAAATGACCATATCAAGGATTATCAAAGTCTCTTTAACCGCGTCAAACTAAACCTAGGTGGAAGCAAGACTGCTCAAACGACAAAAGAGGCCCTTCAAGGCTATAACCCAGAAAAAGGGCAAAAATTGGAAGAACTCTTCTTCCAATACGGCCGATATCTACTCATCAGTTCGTCTCGTGATCGGACAGATGCCCTTCCTGCCAACCTACAAGGAGTCTGGAATGCTGTAGACAATCCACCTTGGAACGCTGACTATCACCTCAATGTCAATTTGCAAATGAACTATTGGCCAGCCTACATGAGCAACCTTGCTGAAACAGCCAAGCCAATGATCAATTACATTGACGACATGCGTTACTATGGCCGTATCGCTGCCAAGGAATACGCAGGTATCGAATCCAAAGACGGACAAGAAAATGGTTGGCTGGTCCACACCCAAGCAACACCATTTGGCTGGACTACTCCAGGCTGGAATTACTATTGGGGTTGGTCTCCAGCAGCCAACGCTTGGATGATGCAGAATGTCTATGACTATTATAAGTTCACCAAGAACGAAACTTATCTAAAAGAAAAGATTTACCCAATGCTCAAGGAAACAGCTAAGTTCTGGAACTCCTTCTTGCACTATGACAAGGCCAGTGACCGTTGGGTGTCTTCTCCATCCTACTCACCAGAACACGGTACCATCACCATCGGAAATACCTTTGACCAGTCGCTAGTCTGGCAGTTATTCCACGACTACATGGAAGTCGCCAACCATCTGAAAGTCGACCAAGACTTAGTCACAGAGGTCAAGGCTAAATTTGACAAACTCAAACCACTTCACATCAACAATGAGGGACGCATCAAGGAATGGTATGAGGAGGACAGTCCACAATTCACTAATGAAGGGATTGAAAATCACCACCGTCACGTTTCCCATCTAGTTGGTCTCTTCCCAGGTACGCTCTTTAGCAAGGACCAGGCTGAATACCTAGAGGCTGCGCGTGCTACCCTCAACCACCGTGGAGATGGTGGTACTGGTTGGTCTAAGGCCAATAAAATCAACCTCTGGGCTCGTCTGCTGGATGGTAACCGTGCCCATCGCTTGCTCGCTGAACAACTCAAGTATTCAACCCTAGAAAATCTTTGGGATACCCACGCGCCTTTCCAAATCGACGGAAACTTTGGAGCAACCAGTGGGATGGCAGAAATGCTTCTCCAATCTCATACAGGCTATATTGCACCATTACCAGCTCTTCCAAATGCCTGGAAAGACGGTCAGGTTTCTGGCTTGGTTGCTCGAGGAAACTTTGAAGTTAGCATGAAGTGGAAAGATAAAAACCTGCAAAGCTTGTCCTTCCTTTCAAATGTCGGTGGAGACCTAGTTGTAGACTATCCAAATATCGAAGCCAGCCAAATCAAGGTCAATGGAAAACCAGTCAAGGCTACGATCCTTAAAGATAATCGTATCCAGCTTGCAACACAAAAAGGTGACGTGATTACCTTTGAACATTTCCCTGGTCGTGTAACCAGTCTGACAGCCGTTCGACAAAATGGAGTCACTGCCGAACTTACCTTTAACCAAGTAGAAGGCGCTACCCACTATGTCATCCAAAGACAAGTGAAAGACGAAACTGGCCAAACATCTGCGACCAGAGAATTTGTAACTAATCAAACCCACTTTATTGACCGGTCACTCAATCCTCAACATGCCTACACCTATACTGTCAAGGCTATGCTGGGCGAAGTTTCTACACAAGTTTCTGAACAGGCCACTGTCGAAACCTATAGCGAGTTGATGGACGACCGAGACAGCCGTATCCAGTACGGAGCTGCCTTTGGAAACTGGGCAGACTCAGAATTATTTGGAGGAACAGAGAAATTTGCTGACCTTTCAAAAGGAGACTACACAGACGAAGACATCACTGCTACCATTCCTTTCACTGGCGTTGGTATCGAAATCTATGGACTGAAATCGTCTGAACTAGGTCTTGCCACTGCTAAAATTGATGGCAAAGAAGTCGGCGAACTTGACTTCCATACTGCTGGGGCAACTGAAAAAGGTAGTCTCATCAGTCGCTTCGCAGGATTATCTGACGGACCTCACACATTGACTCTTCGTGTGAAACGTGAGCACAAACACCGTGGTAGTGAGCGCTCAAAAATTTCATTAGACTACTTCAAGATCCTAGCAGGAACAGGCAATACGATTGAAAAAATGGATGATCGTGATTCGCGTATCCAGTATGGTGCCCAGTTTAAGGACTGGTCTGATCCTGAACTCTACGGTGGTACGGAAAAATACGCTGATATTAACAACAGCGACTCTAGTGCAGCTTCAGAAGCTCAGGCAACCATTTCCTTTACAGGGACGGGCATTCGTATTTATGGCTTGAAGAGCCTTGCCCTTGGACGAGCACGTGTTACACTAGATGGCAAAGAAATGCCAAGTCTAGACTTCTACACTTCAGGCGCAACCGAAAAGAGAGCCTTTATTGGCGAATTTACAAATCTTACTGACGGTCCGCATACCCTGACATTACAAGTTGACCCAGATTCGCCAGAAGGTCGCAAGAAAATCTCTCTAGACTCCTTTGATATCATCAAAGCTCCAGCTGTTGGTATAGATAGCCCGAGCATCGCGCCTCTTAAGGAAAATGACAAAACCATTTCCTTAAGCCTACCAGCTGGAGATTGGGAAGCCATCGCAGTGACCTTCCCAGGTGTCAAAGATCCTCTAGTTTTGCGTAAGGTGGATGAAACGCATCTGGTTACAAGTGGAGATCAGACTATCCTATCAATCCAAGACAATCAAGTTCAAATCCCAATCCCTGACGAAACCAATCGCAAAGCTGGAAATGCCATTGAAGCTTATACCATTCAAGGAAATACCACAAGCAGCCCTATCGTGGCCGTCTTTACTAAAAAGGATGAGAAAAAGGTTGACGAGAGTCAGCCAACTACAAGCAAGGGAGAGGAACCAGCTCCTACTGTTGACATTCCTGAATACACAGAGCCTATCGGGACTGCAGGGCAAGAAGTGCCACCCACTGTAGAAAAACCTGAATACACCGAACCTATCGGAACGACGGGGCAAGAAGAGTCTCCTACTGTAGAAAAGCCTGAATACACCTATCCTATCGGGACCGTAGGACAAGAAGAGCCTCCTACTGTAGATAAGCCTGAATACACCGAATCTATCGGAACAGCAGGTCAAGAGGAAACTCCTACTGTTGAAAAACCTGAATACACCAAACCTATCGGAACTAGCGGAGATCAGGCCGCTCCAAGCCTTAGCCTTCCTGACTATCCAGTTCAAGTCTTAAAAGATAAGGAGACTGGAGTAGAGATCATCGGTGGAGCCAGCGACTTAGAAGGAATTTCTCACGTTTCCAGCCGACGTGTCTTAGCTCAAGAACTCTTTGGCAAGACCTATGATGCTTACGACCTACAACTGAAAAATCCAACCGATCATAGCTTGCAGCCAAAAGGCTCTGTTTTGGTTCGCTTGCCTATTTCAGCTAGCGTAGAAAATATCTACTACATCACTCCGACCAAGGAGTTGCAAGCCCTTGATTTCACCGTTCGAGACGGAAAGGTAGAATTCATCACTAATCATTTCAGTACCTATGCTGTCGTCTATCAAGCTGCTGGAACAAGCTCTAACACAGAGGAAAAACCAAGTGGTTCAGATGTAGAAACCATAGCACACGAGGCTGAACAACTTTCAGCTAGTCCGAACCTTGCTAAAGCTGGAAATCATTCTCCTAAAGAAGAACTTCCAGCAACAGGAGAAGCGTCCAACCCACTCCTCTTCTTAGCAGGACTCAGCCTAGCCCTTACAGCCACTTTTATGTTAAAAGGGAGAAAGGATGAATCCAACTAACGTTTAATATCACAAAAACAGGATGAAGAACAACTTCATCCTGTTTTATTATGTGACTATTAGTCCGTCTCGCTCCGCAAGGTGCGAGACAAATAAACCACCCGCTATGCGGGTGCGCATCGAAGGTTATACCAAAAAACTCCAAACGCGATACAATAAAGGTGTTCAAGCTAATTGTAAAGCGAAAGGAGAAAAATATGGCACAAAAGGCACATAGTTTATCACACACAAAGTGGATGTGTAAATATCACATTGTGTTCACCCCTAAGTATAGACGAAAAGTAATTTATAATCAATATCGAAGTAGTTTGGGAGAAATATTCCATTGATTATGTAGTTATAAAGGTGTTGAGATTATTGAAGGTCACTTAATGCCTGATCATGTACATATGTTAGTCAGTATTCCACCGAGGATAAGTGTTTCAAGTTTCATGGGGTATTTAAAAGGTAAAAGTGCACTCATGATGTTTGACAAACACGCCAACCTCAAGTACAAGTTTGGGAATCGGCATTTCTGGGCAGAAGGTTATTATGTAAGTACAGTAGGGCTTAATGAAGCCACAATTAAGAAATATATTCAAGAACAGGAAAAGCATGATATAGCACTAGATAAATTAAGTGTAAAAGAATATGAGGATCCCTTTAGGGATAGTGGTAAGTAATACTAAAGCCTCTTTAAGAGGCAAGTGACGAGTCAAGAGCAATGAGGCTTGAACAACGTGAAAGCCAGCGCCTTTAGGCGCTGGCTGGTGATCTGGGCTTATAGCCCTGGTGCAAACCACCCGTTAGACGGGTGGTTATGATTTTTGTCATCAAAAGTTAGTTTTACAGTAGGTATAAAAAGGCTAAGGTCAAGAGACTTGCTAGAAGCCCAACTCCCCAAAAGAAGAAGTCAACCTTCCACTCGCTCCAAGGATTACCCTTGCCTGAGAATCCTCCAAGCTCAAAATGGTGATGCACAGGTGTCATACGGAAAATACGCTTTCCACCACTAAGTTTGAAGTAGGTAACCTGCATCATAACAGAGCTTGTCTCAAAGACATAGATAATCCCAATCAGCAAAAGGGTCCATTCTTGATGGAGGGCCATAGAGATTGCTGCCAGCATCCCACCTAGTGCCAAACTTCCCACATCTCCCATAAAGACCTTGGCAGGCTTGTGATTAAAGACGAAGAAGCCTAGCAAACCACCAATCATGGCAAGAATCACAAGAAGGATATCCAGTTGATTTTGCATATAAGCAATCACACCGTAGGCCGATAAGCTAATCACTACGGAAATACTTGCTAAGCCATCAATCCCGTCAGTCAGATTCACCGCATTTGAAAAGCCAACTAGCCAGAAAAGGGCAAAGAAAATATAGAAAATACCCAGGTGAACTTGGTAGCCAAAAACTGAAAGCATGTCACCACCACGCTCATAAAAGAGGTAGAAAATCACTCCTCCAAGCAGCTGGAGAGCAAGTTTTTGCTTGGGATTTAAGCCTTCGTTGATTTTACGAAAGACCTTGAGAAAATCATCCAAAAAACCTACCAAACCATACAAAACCAAGATAAACAAAATCATGCCTACATTGTTGGTCAATTGTTGGGTAAAGAGAGCGTCAAGGAAGCTCACAACAACTGCAACGATCAGGAAGACAAGACCTCCCATGGTTGGAGTCCCAGCTTTAGCTTGGTGTTGCTTGACATCCTCGTGCATCTGCTGACCTGTAATCTGTGCTTTTCGATAAAATCGGATAAAGGCTGGAATACCTATCAAGGTCAATAGAAAGGCTAGAATTCCAGCACTAATGGAACTAATCATCTTAATCTCCTAATGTTACTTTCATTTTTTTAATATCTTTGAGGGCTGTATTGGCACGGACACTTTGTTTCTTGACCGTTTTGCCACTACCTTCCCACTCGACTTCTATATTCAGCCATTTGGCAAATGTTTGCACATTTTCATCTGTCCATCCATACATATCAGGCATTTCTTCGACCTTATCTGACAGGATCAAGATTTGCTGATTAGCTTCCAAATTATCTCCTTCAGAAACCGAGAGTTCCTTGATCTTGGTTCCTGTTCCAATAACGATTGGTTGGACAAGGTTGCGACGCAATTCCTCTGCTAGGTCACCTGGAGTAAAGTCCTTGGTAGCTGGCATGACATAGCTTGTCGTCGTGCTGACCTGATCCAAGCTCTTGGCGGTTGACTGAAGATTGAGAGATTCTTTCATAGCTGAAGCCCGCTCCAAGATTGGGGTGGCAAATTCTCCCAACTGGATACCTGAATAATGCTCAGGCTGTTGAACCGTTACATACAAGATAAAATCAGGATTTTCAGCAGGATTCATAGTCACAGCTGAGAAAATATAATTGGTAGAACCAACCAAGTATCCTCCATTTTTCTCATCAGCGATTTGAGCCGTACCGGATTTAACTGCTACATTTTGTCCAGGAACTGTTATAATTGGCTTTCCTGTGTAGTGATTATACATAGTTCCATATAGAGGGTCCGTCCCAACTAATATCATGTTAGTACGAGTCAAGCTTGCTGCATCTTCAGATACAGGTTTTCCTACAATCTCTTTTTGAGACTTTCGTACAGACTGATTGTTAGTATCATAAATAGCACTTATAAATTTTGGCTCCAGCATAACTCCATCATTAGCAATAGCTGTAAAGGCACGAAGCATTTGTGTTTGTGTCACTGAAATTCCTTGCCCAAATGAGCTTTGAGCAATACTAACAATATTATCAGCTGGAAGTTGACCAGCGTATTCATCTGTCAAGCCAAAGCGAGTTGGAACCCCAAATTTAAAGCGTTTTAGATAATCCAACCAAGTAGCATCTCCCATTTTTTGTTCAAGTAGACTCATTCCAACATTACTGGAGTGAGCGAAACCTTGTAAGAAAGTCATCATCCCACCACTAGTCAAACCTTCATTGACGTCCCAATCTCGAGTCGTCGCATCCGCTATTTTGAATTCACTGCTATTGAAGTATTCTCCGCTTGGGAAGGTATTGTTATCAATGGCTGAAGCCAACATCATCACTTTCATGGGGGATCCTGGCTCGTAGTTACTTTGATAAAGAATATCTCGCCAGACAAAGTCTTTCGTAATACCATCCTTGGTATCGGCATTGAAGGTCGGACGTTGGGTCGTAGCGAGGATTTCCCCTGTTTTAGCGCTGACCAAGGTAGCCGTCATATACTTGCCTTTTACCTTTTCCTGGAAGGCATCCATCTGGGTTTCCATAAAGGATTGCAAAGGACTAGAAAGGGTTGTGTAAACATCCTTTCCGTCTACCATGTGTTGGGAAGCCTGCTCCGTACCCGGAACAATATTTCCTAGACGATCCTTCTCATAGGTGATAATCCCATCTGTACCCGCCAGAATGCTATTTAAGGAACTCTCCAAACCAGATGTCCCAATCAAACGTTTGGTTCCATCCTCATTTTCATGGAGTTGCGCTAAACCGATAAAGGAAGAAGCAAACTGTCCATTGGGATAACTGCGGTTAGGGCTAGTTGTAAAGTCAACCCCCTCAACCCCAGCTGTTTTGAGGTCATTTTTAATGGCCATCATATTGGCATAGGTGATCCCATTTCCTTTTGTACCAAACGATACCTGTTTCAGATTGGGCTGAGCAAGTTGTTCTGTCACATAGGACTCATCCATCTCTAGGTATTTATGAAAAATTTCTGCAACTTTACTAAATTGTGAATCTTCTACATAAAGAACTTTTCCAGTAGCCGACTTGTAGGTCTTGTCAATAACAGCATACACATTATAAGAAGTTGCATCTTCTGCTATTGGCGTTCCATTTCGATCATAGATGGTTCCTCGTTTCGCCGGAATAGTCTTAGTTGTCTGGTGAACCTTCTTAGCCTCTTTGACCAAGTCCTTACCAAATTTTTTACCCGTTCCGATAATGACCGCAAAGTTGACCAAAAAGACAGCGAAGAGTATGACAGCCAATAAACTCAGGCTTTTCCCTACTCTTCGACGATTTTCTTCTGGAGATTTACGGTTACGAACGGCATAACGGATGATTTTTTCTTTCCACTGTTTCATTTCTTACTCCGCTGCTCGGATATTTTCGTTATTTAGCTGCAAATCCTTGGAATTTGCAATTTCTTTCAAACGTTCTGAACGAATCAATTCATTGACCTCTTGCTTGGCATCGTCTAGCTCGGTTTTCTTTTCTTCGATTTGAGCATTGACCTTGGTCAATTCATTCTGAACTTGTAGTAGCTTGGTCTGCATAAACACAACGCTAATTGCCAGGATAATCATTGTTGCAGCAATCGAAACATAGAAGGCCTTTTCCACACGTGAAAAACCTTTAAACTTCGTTTGCAATAACTGGCTTGTTTTTTCGATTCTTTCTGCCATGTTTTTCCTCTTACTTGTGAATTTTTCTAGCCACGCGCAACTTGGCTGAATGCGAACGATTGTTGGCTTCTAGTTCTTCGGCACTTGGCAAGATTGGCTTACGGGATACCAATTCCATCTTAGGCTTAAGGTCATCTGGAATGAAGGGCAAGCCTTTGGGAACTTCCACTGTTGAAGCTTCCTTGAATAATTGCTTGGTCAAGCGGTCTTCCAGCGAATGGAAGGTAATGACCGAGATTCTACCATCCAGAGCCAGCATGTCCATGGCCTGCTGGATGGATTCATCTGCAGCGCCCAGCTCATCATTGACTTCGATTCGGATAGCCTGGAAAATCTGCTTGGCAGGGTGCCCCTTTTTCTTGAGCTCCTTGGCAGGCTTGGCCGACTTAATAATCTCTGCCAACTCCGTCGTTGTCTCAATGGGTTTCACCTCACGCGCTTGCTCAATCTTACGAGCAATCTGTTTAGAGAATTTATCCTCACCATACTTAAAAAAGATACGAACCAAGTCATGATAATCATAATGATTGACCACCTCATAGGCAGTCAGACTAGCTTCCTGATTCATGCGCATATCCAGTGGTGCATCTTTTTTATAAGAAAAACCACGCTCACGCTGATCTAGCTGAGGACTGGAAACTCCCAAGTCATAACAAATTCCATCAATTTCTTGAACACCAGCCTCCTGCAAACGTGCCTGCAAATGACGGAAGTTATCCTTGATAAAGGTTACCATCCCCTTTTCGATATAGGGTGCCAACCGTTTTTGCGCATTGTCAATGGCATTCTGGTCCTGATCAAAGGCATAGAGATGCCCTTTTTCGCTCAATTTACTTAATAAATATTCGCTATGGCCTGCTCCGCCCAAAGTCGCATCAACGTAGATACCGTCAGGTTTCACGTCAAGCATATCAATCGTTTCATGAAGCAAGACCGTTACATGATGAAATTCTTTTGTCATATCTTATCTATTTTACCACAAATCTGACCAGCTTGCACTTGTCAGACAAGGCTAAGTTTCTTCGAAAAAAATTCCCAAAAATATGTCGCATATACTTGACACCCTACCTCCAAAAGAATATAATATAGTCAAATATATGCGACATATCAGAAAGGAGACCCTATGAATCGTGTCAAAGAATTCCGTAAGGAACTGGGCATTTCCCAGCTCGAGCTCGCCAAAGATATCGGTGTCTCGAGACAGACCATCAACATGATTGAAAATGACAAGTACAATCCAACCCTGGAACTCTGCCTCAATCTCGCCCGCAGCCTCCAAACTGACCTCAATAGCCTCTTTTGGGAAGACGATTTTTAAAAAAGGAGCAAACAAATGAAAAAAGAAACTCTCACTGAAAAACTCATCAAACGCATATACGGTATTTCTGGCCCCCTTGACGAACACAAACGGCGCGAGGCTGATCGTATCGGGAATCAGGTCTTTATCGTTCTCTTTTATCTGATGACATTTGGCAACCTCATCCCCTTTGTCCTTGCTTATAAATACCCACAAATTGTCGCTATCGGCTATCCTCTCGTGGTGTTTGGCATTTCGATGATGGCTGCCCTCTATGTAGTCTCTCAAACCAAGAAAACGGGCATCACAGCTATTGATCCCGAAATGCTGAGTCAAAAAGAAAGTAAACAGCTACATTTTCCGGGTCTAAAAGCGGGTCTGATCTATGGCATTGGCATGTTCTTTGGAATACCGCTTCTGAACGTCCTAACCGATGATAGCAAGGATTATCTTGGTTCTCTTTTAAATACAGGACATTTTGTATCAACTATCCTAGCTACCCTCTTCTTCGGAGTGACCATACAAATTATCGTCTCTCTTCGCATTCGAAAAGCCAAGAAAGACCAAGAAGACGACTAGGAGGTTCCTTATAAAATCACTAGCTAGACTACTGATCAGTCATGTTTTTATCAGTATCTTTAGATTATACCTTGAAAAGTTCTTGAAGGGAGGAAAATTCCTGAAATGTTGAATTTTGGAGTTAAACAATAAAATAACTAAAAAATTTTTTAAAATCACTTGATTTTTATCCAGTAATATGCTAGACTATATATATCTAGTATATCGCTAGATATTATCTAGTGATATACTAGTACGATTTGGTATGTTTCTAGCATATCTGAAATAAATATTTATTGGAGGTCAAATTTATGGCTGTTACGTATAGCGTCGCTCTCCCGGTAGTCGGGATTGATATTTGCTCAGCAAAAGAAGTTCTGGATGCGCACTTAGAGAAAGCTAACGAGGTCGGTTCTGTATACTTCAGCACGAGTAACAGAATGGATCCTAAAAAACTTACGAAAGTAAGTAAAATATTGCTTGTGAGTAAAGAATTTACTTATATTGCTGATTTGGTACTTTACCAATATTTTAATAAAAAATCAGCTCCTTTGGATGCTGCCGTTTATGCTCCAAGCTTGTTTGCAGACGATCAAGATTATCACTGGCTGAAACTTAAAAATATCAGGGAAATTAGCTTGGATGAATTGAATACTTTTCAAATGATAAACAAGGAAGCCCAAAAAAAATACGATGGTGTTGGGAACTATGTTGAAAATACAGGACGCTTGCAAGTGTTCTATGCAAAAAAATAAGCTAATTGTAACCAACAACTAGAAAAGAGCATTTCGTTTATACGAGATGCTCTTTTATCTGTAAAATTTCTAGCTTATTAAACTAGAAACTCAGATTTGATGGCCCGAATCAAGTTTTCCCTAGTATTTCTAACAATCTGTATTATTTTTAGCTTGATTTACTTCTATACTTTCTATCAACTCTTTAAAGAAGTCAATCAAAAATCGCTCATTTAGGAGATCACTCCCATGAAAAAAGAAGATTTCACCACTCGCTTACTCAAACTATTCTTTCACATACAAGGGCCTTTTGATGAATGCCGTCAAGAGATGATTTACAAGGCTTGTGCCCGTGCCTTGATCCAAATCGTTTACTCCTCCCTCCTACTCTTCTTGTTCTATCTCCTATTTGGACGCTTCATAGGGTTGGTTCGAGATGCCATGCCCTACCTCTATTTTGGACTTATCTTCGTCCTCGCATCTAGGGCGAGACTAGCAGTTCGCAACTTACATTTAGACAAGGATGACCCGTCCGAAATCCATCACAAAAGCTACAGCAAAAGCCAAATCAAAGTTCGTAGTTGGGGTGTATTTATCAGTATTCCAATTGGCTTGTTTGTCTTATCAGCCTTTCACAAACTCTTTGTTCAGCATCTCCCCCTCAATACCTTTTGGGACAATCTCTCCCAGTTCGATAAAACGCTCCCTTTACTAGTCTTAGGTTTGGGAATTGGTGCCATCTTTGGAACCATGACCTATGCCTTTTTATCGGAACACGTTAAAAAATAGAGCAAGATTCGCTAATTTCTCATTTTATAGGCAAAGAATCCCACCTAGTTCGTTCTAGGTGGGATTTCCACTTCAATTCATAGGATATTTTCCAAAATATCTACTGACCCTTGTCACCAATTCTCCCACTGGGTTTCAATCTTGACATCGCCATAGTTGCTTGGCGAGTACTTGCTGTCATAAATCGAACACCAAACTTTCAAGACTTTCTGGTTAACGATTTCGTCGTAGTCCTTCTCTAATTCTTCTTTGGTTATGTTATATTTTTTTAAATAGTTTCTTACTTTTTCTTCATCATCAAGATATTGACCTGGTTGCCTTGGCTCTTCAAAAATCGCAAGCTCCTTTTGAAGTACCTTCTTTTTTATATTATAGTGTGCTGAATACCATAGGGTAATATCCGAATTAATCCTTTTTTCAAAACGTATCGTCATTCCTTTAATACCTTCTCCGAAATTAAAGCTAATACTTATGTCTTTATAACCTTCAGGATGAGTTTGATATTTCCCTGAAGGGGTGTATGCAAAATATTCTCCATCGTTAGGCCAATCGGGTCTGATTTTAAACCCATCTATGTTTCTTAAAATATTATTTGACCGATAGGTTTTCTCCGTCTCCTGATAAATCTCATCAAAAATGTTTTTAGGTTGACGCACAAAAAAGTAAAAACAGGATGATATGATTATCACGAATAAGGCTACTAGGCCTAGGATTTTCTTCATATTATCACCAATTCTCCCACTGGGTTTCAATCTTGACATCTCCATAGTTACTTGGCGAGTACTTGCTGTCATAAATCGAACACCAATCTTTTAAAACCTTCTGGTTGACGATTTCGTCGTAATGTTTGTCTAAATCTTCTTTGGTTATATTGTATTTTTTTAAATAGTCTCTTACTTTTTCTTCATCTTTGAGATACTCTCCAGCCTTTCTTGGCTCTTCTAAAATTGCAAGTTCTTTCTCTAGAGTCTTACTCTTAATATTGTAATAACTTAAATACCACAAAGAAAACTTTGAATTTACTTTCCATTCAAACCAAATAAACATTCCTTTGTTTATACTATCAAAATTAAACTCTAATTCAGTCTCGGAATAATTTGCAGGTAGATAATTATCAATGTAAATTACCTTGGGAGTATACTTTCCTGTTCCCTGCATATCTTTATCATATATTTCATACTTATGTACTTCAACATCTTTCAACTGGTTAAAAACATTATTTCCAAGATATGTCTTCTCAGTTTCTTGATAGATCTCATCAAAAATATTTTTAGGTTGTCTAGTAAAAAAGTAAAAACAGGATGATACAATTATCACGAATAAGGCTACTAAACCTAATATTTTTTTCATCATCATCCTCCTAATTTCCCACAGCTTCTAAGCGATTTAAAAATGTTGATACTTCTGGATATTTTCTTTCAATATATGCTTTAAGAGCATCCTCACCATCTAGCTTAATATCCGTTGGTCGCAAACTATCATAAATAGTATCTCTGACTGTATTCCAATCTTTATTGTTAAGAAATTCTCTTTCTCTCTGAGAGGAGTCTTTTTGAAGGTCAGCATAGTAAGAAGTTATAGCTTGGTCATAGGATTGTCCCTTCTGCATGCGGCCGATAAGGTTGACCGAGTCTAAATCTGCCTTGTAGTCATCTTCTCCGATACTTGGCTTCATATCATTAGCATTGAAGGTCGTGTCTCCCTCCCAGCCTGAAAGGTCCTTGACATGTTCTCTACCGCCATAGAAATCGGATAACTGAAGACTGCTAGGATTTAGATGAGTAGCCATGGTAATGGACTGGTGGGTAAAGTCTGCATGACCTGCTCCGTTGTTAGAGTATGACTTTAATTTACTGTCCCAAAATTGGTCAAATTTGTTATTTTTGCCATAAACTTTTTCATACTTATCCCGAGCATCACTATAAGATGTAGTTCCTGTTTTATTATCTTTTTCCTTCATTTTTTTAACACTACTTCCGCCGCTAGCTAACACATGCTGCAATCTAAGATTATAAATCAATTTTTTTGCATCTGTTTCTTCTTTGATTCCAAGTTCTTTAAAAATTTCAAAAAGTGGTTTTTCTACTCTCATTTTTTCAACTGTAGATGGACTACTAACAACCTCATCATAAAAATAATTTTTTAAATAGCCTGCAGTCTCATCCCACTTTGACTCGTTATAAGATGCTGCACCGACAACTCGCAAAAAGATATAGTCACGAAACTCTTGACTAGAGGTTGGAAACTTCTTGTCTATCCCTTGCTTAATGGTCAGGAGTTGTTGGGCAGTCTCTGCGTCAAAGCCGTATTCTGCCATCATGGTCTGGACAAAGGCCTTCTCTTGACGGCTGAGCTTCATGTCCTTTGTATCAGAGTAGGCAGTCAGGTAGTTGGCCCAAGTCAGGTCAGATGGAACTTTAAAGACGCCTTGCTTTGCGTCCCAACTCGTTTCGATCTGGGCCAGTCCGCGACTCAGTTACACATCGATATTGTCTAGTTCATCAAACAGTCCTCCTGAGTAGCTATCATAGGCACGCAGGTCTCTCAAAATTGTTTCATAGACGCGTTTATTGGCATGATGTCCTCGCATGAGTTCCACATTACTGCGTCTCAATCTCCCCTTTTCTTCACTATCCATGGTTAATCTAGAAAGGGATTGGTTGACTTCATCTAGATAGGCAATCATTTGCTCTTCCTGGCGGATCTTATCAAGCAAATCATCCTCGCGCCAACTCTTGCTGTCGACCATCGTTTGGTAATCTTCTGACAATTTCTTGATAGCTTGAGAGAAGGTTTCTGCATAGAGTTGGCCCCCTTTACTCAAGGGCAATAAGACACTTGCAAAAAAACTTCTAGCCGAATCATAAGCATCTCCCTTTAGACTCTCTGTGTCCTCTGAAAACTTTTGAATGGCTGATTGCAAATCTTGATAAGCCTCCACCTGAGATTGGCACATGGTCGCTACACTCGAACTTTGTAGTTGTGATTGTTCCAAATACATATCAATGCCCATGTCGTTTCTCCTCCTCTCTTTCTAGTTCCTTGCGTCTTTCATAGTAAACCGCATCCAAGTCTCCCTCTAACCGGAATTTTTCTTTCTTCAAATCATCCATGTGATAGCTGAGGTCCTCAAAGATTTGGTTTTTAAGTTGGTTTCTTTGCAGGAGCGTTTCTTCCAACTGCCCTGCATATCGGCTCTGATAGGCCGCCTCCCACAAATCACTTTGATAACGGTGGCTAGCTCTATCATATCCTTCAAAGGTTTCTATCAGTGCTTTGGTGCGATATTTCTCTTTTCCATTGTCTTCTAGCTGGTACAAGAGGTCTCGCTCTCTTTTCTTCAACTCATCTAACTTGCTCATGTATGACTCCCAAAACCATTGGCCGCAGCTTCATCTAGCGCCTCAAAATCACTCGCTACAGAGTGCAGTCGTTCGGAAGTCAGGGTGACAGCGGCTGTTATCTGACTAGCTAGATTTTGATCCTTTGTCAGACATTGATGAGCCTTGTTATTCCCTTGAAGGGTCGTTAAGTCATCCTGACTAGCCGCAGCGATCGCTGTTAACGATTGACAAGCATTTTTAAGCTGGGTCGCGTATGTTTGCGCAATATTTAGATCACTTTTTACTGTTGACATGGCTGTTTTATCCTTTTTCTCATTCCCTAGTGATAGGTACACTCCATTTAGCTATATAGGCCTATTATACCATGTTTCATAAAAGGAGCATCATTTTGTCCTGATTTATGTACAGTTGTGTATTTTTTCAACAACTTCTCTCATCCGACTCGACGAAAAAAGTAAAAACTGTTACAATGTAGAAAAAGAAAAGAGGCTCTCATGACCAGTGTATATGATTTTTCCGTTTTGAACCAAAACAACCAAGCAACTCCCCTGGAGAGCTATCGTGGCAAGGTTCTCTTGATTGTCAACACTGCTACTGGATGTGGTTTAACGCCCCAGTACCAGGGACTTCAAGAACTCTATGAACGCTATCAAGATAAGGGCTTTGAAATCCTAGATTTCCCTTGCAATCAGTTTATGGGACAAGCACCCGGCAGCGCAGAGGAAATCAATAGCTTCTGCAGCCTACACTACCAGACCACTTTCCCTCGCTTTGCCAAGATCAAGGTCAACGGCAAGGAGGCAGATCCTCTTTATGTTTGGCTAAAAGAGCAGAAATCAGGCCCGCTAGGAAAACGAATCGAATGGAATTTTGCTAAGTTTCTCATTGGTCGAGATGGGCAAGTCCTTGAGCGCTTCTCTTCCAAAACAGACCCCCAAACCATCCAAGAGTCTCTTCAAAAAATACTTTAATTTCTTTTTAAAACGTATCCTTTCATTTAGTTTGAGCCCTGAAAGGATGCGTTTTTTCTTTAAAAAGTAACTAATTTTCTTTAATTTATATTTATTTTTTTGCTTTTTGCTATTGCAATTCTTTCATTAATTTAGTATATTTGTTATATTAAAAGTTTTCAGTCATTTTAAGGGAGAAATGACCTTTTAAATTTTTTTATCTTAAAATGAAAGCGCTTTATAAACAGGAGGTAAGGTGGCTTACAAATTATCAGAGAGTTTTTCATTAAATCAAGTTGTAACCAAGACAGACTTGGGCTTGGGCAGTAGCTGACTGCCTTTCTAAAAACTAGGAGTATATTATGAATCGATACCTTTTTGAAAAAGGGCAAACATTTAGCATTCGGAAGTTGACTGTAGGTGTGGCATCTGTTATCGTGGGACTGGCATTTTTTGCTTCTGGAACCGTGCGTGCAGACGAAACGTCTCCTGCCACGGCATCCAATTTAGATCAACAAATTAAACAAGTCGCAGATATAGAAGAGACCAAGGCTGAACCAGTCAAAAAAGAAGGTCGTGTAGAAGCTGAAAAACAAGAAACACCTGTTGCAGATACTAACAGTGCTGACTTGCTCCCTGAAGGCATTCAGGACCGTGCCTATCCCGACACACCTGTCAAAGAACTCGATACGACTACTATCGTTGACCAAAAAACTAGTCCAAAGGTAGAAACTAAGAGCATTCTAAAGGACAAGGAAGAAGCACCAAAAGAAACTGAGAACGGAAACCGTGCCATCATTAACGGTGGACAAGACCTCAAACACATCAACTACGAGGGACAACCTGCTACTGCTGCTACTATGGTTTACAGCACTTACAATGCAGGGGAGCAACGCTACCTCGTTTCAGGCTCAGGTATCTTTGTAGCACCTAACCTGATCCTTACCGTTGCTCATAACTTCCTAGAGGCCAATAAAGAAACTGGCGAAGGTCACATTCGTGGTGGAAAATCTGCCCAGTTCTACTATAACGTTGGTTCAAACAGCGAAAAGAAAAACTCACTACCATCTTCTGGAACTACGGTTTTATTCAGAGAAAAAGACATCCATTTCTGGAATAAGAAAGAGTTTGGAAAAGGCTATAAGAACGACCTTGCTCTTGTAGAAGCTCCTATTCCTCTTCCGATTGCTAGTCCAAACAAAGCAGCAACCTTTGCACCTTTAGCGGATTACAAGACGCATCAGCCGGGAGAAGCCATCAGTACGATTGGCTACCCAACTGACTCGAGCTCAAAAGAACTGAAACAACCTATCCTAGCTGGTCAGCTTTACAAGGCAGATGGGACCATCCGATCTGTTGAGTCCTATGATGATAAGGGAACGACTGGTATCACCTACAAAACCACTTCTGTATCTGGTTTGTCTGGTGGCGGGATTGTCGATAGCCAAGGAAAAGTTCTGGGGGTTCACCAACACGGAACCGTTGACAATGGTGTGGCTGAAAAGGATCGCTTTGGTGGCGGACTCGTCCTTTCACCTGAACAACTGAAATGGGTGAAGGACATGATTGCCAAATATGGTGTGAAAGGCTGGTACCAAGGTGATAACGGAAATCGTTACTACTTTACTGATGAAGGACGTATGCTTCGGAACGAGAAAGCTGTTATCGGAAGCAACGAATATTCCTTTAACCAAGATGGTATTGCTACCTTGACCAAGGGAGTTGAATACGGTCGCGTTGTTATCCAACACGAAGACGAAGAAGGAAATCCTGTCAAAGATAAGGACACCTTTATCGAACAGACAGCTGTTGATTCGCCATTTGACTATAATTTCAAAAAAGAAATCGAGAAAACGGACTTCTACCAGAAGAATAAAGACAAATACGAAATTGTATCCATTGATGGCGTAGCAGTTAATAAACAACTAAAGGATGCTTGGGCTGAAGAGCACAATGTTGTCAGCAAAGCGCCTGCCGGTACACGTGTCATCAAGGTAGTCTATAAAGTCAACAAAGGCTCCTTCAAAGTTTACTACCGTCAAAAAGGAACCACTACTGAACTAGCGGAAGCGACAGTTGATAACAATGACGGCCAAGAGTATGACGTTTCCTTTGTCAACACCTTCCATGCAAAAGACATTGCTGGCTACCGTCCAGTCAAGGCTAGCCTGGAAGCAACTATCCAGCAAAAAGGGGTGAATGAGGTCGTCTTTGAATACGAGCCAGTCGCTGATACAGCTAATCCAACGACACCGACTCCACCAGTAGCTCATCCAGAAGATAAAGAAACCGAAATTGGCAATCATGGACCTCTTCCAAGCAAGGCTCAACTTGATTACCACAAGGAGGAATTGGCAGCCTTCATCCACTACGGAATGAACACCTATACCAATTCTGAATGGGGAAATGGGAAAGAGGACCCTCGATACT
This sequence comes from Streptococcus sp. CF10-1, assembly GCF_024295825.1. Classification (GTDB taxonomy): domain Bacteria; phylum Bacillota; class Bacilli; order Lactobacillales; family Streptococcaceae; genus Streptococcus. Next base: position 100,053 of record NZ_JANCPQ010000005.1, read on the forward strand.
TCAATCCAACAAACTTGGATACTGACCAGTGGATTCGCACTCTGAAGGAAACTGGCTTCAAACGAACCATTATGGTTGTTAAACACCACGACGGATTCGTTACTTATCCATCTAAGTACACCAACCATACCGTAGCTGCTAGCCCATGGAAAGATGGTAAGGGTGACCTTCTCGAAGAAGTTTCCAAGTCTGCTAGCAAGTACGACATGAACATGGGTGTTTACCTATCCCCATGGGATGCCAATCATCCAAAATACCATGTTGCAACCGAAAAAGAATACAACCAATACTATCTCAACCAGCTGAAAGAAATCCTTGGTAATCCGAAATACGGTAACAAAGGGAAATTTATCGAAGTTTGGATGGACGGTGCACGTGGTAGCGGTGCCCAAAAAGTAACCTATACCTTTGATGAATGGTTCAAATACATCAAAGAAGTTGAAGGAGATATCGCCATCTTCTCTGCTCAACCGACAAGCGTTCGCTGGATCGGAAATGAACGGGGAATCGCAGGTGACCCTGTATGGCATAAAGTGAAAAGAGCCAACATCACAGACGATGTGAAAAACGAATACCTCAACCATGGTGACCCAGATGGTGATATGTATTCTGTAGGGGAAGCTGACGTTTCGATTCGTTCGGGCTGGTTCTACCATGACAATCAACAGCCGAAATCACTCAAAGAGCTGATGGATATCTACTTTAAGTCTGTTGGTCGTGGAACCCCACTCCTTCTCAATATTCCACCAAATAAAGAAGGAAAATTCGCCGATGCGGATGTGGCTCGCTTGAAGGAATTCAAAGCAACCCTAGACCAAATGTATGCGACTGACTTTGCCAAAGGTGCCACTGTAACAGCAAGTTCTACTCGTCAAAACCACCTCTACAAGGAAAGTCACCTCACAGACGGTAAAGATGATACTAGCTGGGCGCTCTCAAATGATGCCACAACCGGTAGCTTTACAGTCGATTTGGGACAAAAGAAACGCTTTGACGTTGTTGAACTCAAGGAAGACATCGCCAAAGGTCAACGTATCTCTGGTTTCAAGATTGAAGTCGAAATCAACGGACGTTGGGTGACTTACGGTGAAGGTTCGACCGTTGGTTACCGTCGCTTGGTTCAAGGCAAACCTGTAGAGGCACAAAAAATCCGTGTAACCATCACTGGTGCTCAAGCAACTCCAATCTTAACCAACTTCTCAGTCTACAAGACACCAAGCAGCATTGAAAAGACAGATGGTTACCCTCTTGGACTTGAATACCACTCAAACACAACAGCGGATACAGCTGGAACAACTTGGTACAATGAATCTGAAGGTGTTCGTGGCACTTCTATGTGGACCAATCAAAAAGATGCCAAAGTAAGCTATACCTTTACAGGAACCAAGGCCTATGTCGTCTCTACGGTCGATCCAGGTCATGGAGAAATGTCCGTCTACGTTGATGGTCAAAAGGTTGCCGATGTGCAAACTAAGAATGCTAGCCGTAAACGCAGCCAAAAAGTCTTCGAGACAGGCGATTTAGCACCTGGCCAACACACTATTACTCTTGTAAACAAAACAGGCGAACCAATTGCTACTGAAGGAATCTACACCCTAAATAATGATAGTAAAGGGATGTTTGAACTCGAGTCTACCAACTACGAAGTCGAAAAAGGAAAACCCGTCACTGTTAAGATTAAACGTGTTGGTGGAAGCAAGGGGACTGCTACTGTTCGCTTCATCACAGAACCTGGAACTGGAGTCCACGGTAAAGTTTACCAAGATACAACTCAAGATGTGACCTTTAAAGATGGAGAAACAGAAAAGACTGTTACCATCCCAACGATTGACTTTACAGAACAAGCCGACTCTATCTTTGACTTCAAAGCCAAGCTCACTTCTGTCACTGATGGTGCCCTGCTCGGTTTTGCTACAGATGCAACCATCCAAGTGATGAAAGCTGAATTGCTGATCAAGGACCAAACAAGTTATGATGACCAAGCTAGTCAGTTGGATTACAGTCCTGGCTGGCACCATGAAACCAATTCGGCAGACAAATACCAAAAGACTGAGTCTTGGGCTTCCTTTGGCCGCTTAACCGATGAGCAAAAGAAAAAGACAACTGTCACAGCCTACTTCTACGGTACTGGACTTGATATCAAGGGCTATGTCGATCCAAATCATGGCATCTACAAAGTCTTCCTAGATGGCAAAGAAGTTCCTTACCAAGATGGCATGGGAAATGCTTCAACTATTGATGGCAAGAAATACTTTAGCGGTCGTGCAGCCCAACGCCAAGGCAATCAAACTCTGGTTAGCCTAAAAGGTCTGGACGAAAACTTGCACGCAGTCACCCTTCAACTAGATCCTGATCGAAACGATTTGTCTCAAAATATCGGTATTCAAGTGGACCAATTCATCACTCGTGGCGAAGGTAGCGAACTCTACAGCAAGGCAGATATCATCCAGTCTATTTCTAAATGGAAGGATGATTTGTCCAACTTTGACCCAGCAGGCTTGAAAAATACGGCTACTGCACGCCAAGCTTTCCAAGCAAATCTAGAAAAATTGAGAAACCAACTCAGTGCTGATGCAGTGAATGTTCAAGAAGTCATGTTGACGGTCAGTGCCCTACAAGATATCCTATCCAAGGATGAGAACTATCAAAGAGGACAAGAGGAACCTAGTCCAGAGCAACCGGAACAGCCAGAAGAACCTGAGAAACCTGGCCAGCCTGATCAACCAGCTGAACCAAAACAACCGGAAATTGAGTATGATAAGGCTATGGACAGCTTGACAAAAGCTATCGAGAAAAAAGTCGCTGAGCTTGGATCCAACAAGGAAGCTAAGAAGAAATTATTAGAAATTGCTGACCAAGCCATTGCTGCCATCCAAGAAGCTAAAACTCAGGAAGCAGTCAATCAAGCGCTAAAAACTGCTCTCGAACAAATCAACAAACTCGAAGCAGCTCAGCCTGAGAAACCTGCTGAACCTGAAAAACCAGTTCAACCTGAAAAGCCAGTTCAACCGGAAAAACCGGCTCAACCGGAAAAACCGGCTGAGCCTGAAAAACCTACTCAACCTGAGAAACCTGCTGAGCCTGAAAAGCCAGCTCAGCCTGAAAAGCCAACTCAACCTGAGAATCCTGCTCAACCGGAAAAACCTGCTCAGCCTGAAAAATCGACGCAACCTGAGAAACCTGCTCAGCCTGAAAATCCGACTCAACCGGAAAAACCTGCTGAGCCTGAAAAGCCAGTTCAGCCTGAAAAACCAACTCAACCGGAAACTCCGGCTCAGCCTGAAAAGCCAGCGCAACCTGAGAAACCGGCGCAACCGGAAAAACCAATTACTTCTTCAAGTCCTGAGGAAGGGGTTAAAGACCTTGTCTTTACACTTCCAAGCTTAGAAATCGTCAATAAGGTCGTACCGTTCAAGACGATTCGTCGCGAAAACCCACAATTAGACAAAGGAAAAGAGCAAGTTCTATCAGAAGGGAAAGACGGTCTCTTAGTCGAGTATGTTGAAGTGGAAGGTGACAATCGCAAAGTTCTCCAGACAGAAGCAACTCCAGCTCAAGATCGAGTGATTGAGGTAGGTAGCAAACAAAGCTCAGTTGGAACAGAAGCGCCACCGGTTGTGACCCTTCCTGAGTATGTTCTACCAAGAGAGACTGAAAAACCTGCCTCAGCCGTAACAGATAATTCATCAGCAAAAGATGAAAAAGCTCCTGTTACAGCTACAATCAAAGAAGACAAGGAAAGACTACTCCCTGCAACTGGGGAACAAGAAGCAACTGCCTTCCTCTTCTTGGCAGCCATTACTTCTATCTTGTCTCTCCTCATCTTCCAAAAGAATTTCAAAGACTAGTAACCCTCTTTGATTGATTCTTTCTAATTATTCAGTTCCCCCGTTGAGAAGACCATTTGGTCTTCTCTTTTTCTATCTGTAAAATTAAAAAACATCCACAAATGTACATGGATTTTTTAGTATAAAATTCTAAAATAAGGTTATCATTGAGGATAGGTATTTTCAAAGTCAACTACGATTTCAAATAAACGCTCATCTAAAAAGAGAGTGCCCCTTGTCTTATCTCATCAGAACTACCATCATAAGTTTCTGCAAGAACTCCACAGATAAAAGATGGTGTTTCGAATTCCAATACCATGAGATTTTCTGATGTTCACAAGCCATCTTTCCTAAATCAAACTTCCTTCTTCCACACCTAGTCACTGACTACTATTTTTGAGTCCAGCGTATGCATAGGTTCGATTTCTGGGACACTCTTTTTCCGTCACCACCCTAAAATAAAAGCGATGCTCCCGCCCATCCTTGGCATTTTCCTTGTTTAAGACAAAGTAGCTTTTCTGATTCATCGCCATGGTGCGTAGGATATCATCGATCAAAAAAGTCAGTGGTACATTCATAGCAGAGTATTTTTGAAAATCCTCTTCAAAACGAATATAGGCATCAGAAAAATAATCCATCTGCAGTTTGTTTTCATACAACTCTTTTCTAGTCATAAACTCCCTCCTCCCACAGTCGAATTTCGAGGACATCTACTACCTCTACCAGCCTATAGCCCTCATTGGTCCTAATAGATAGAGTTTGAGGTGATAATTCACTCACCTCGCCGATGATCGTGGTTTTCTGCTTCTTTTCCTTGACCACAAAGTATCCCTTTAGTTGCCCGACATACAGCTGCGAAAGCAAGAGTAGCTTCTCAACGGAATTCAAATCTGTCGAAAAAGCAACCCGATTTCTTTCTTCACCGAGTGAACTAGTATGCTCTGAGAGGAAAAAGCCCATCCACTTCTGCATCCCTGGATCTTGATAGTCACGCGCAGATTGAAAGGGTAAATAAGAACGATCAATCATTTTAAACCATCTAATCCTCCAGCAGAATGCCCCCCAATCAGCTTGCTTCTGGCAAGACTCCTAGAGGCTTCTTCCAGTGCATTGGCCTTTAAAAGGGAGGTAAAACCAAATTGTTCCCGAATGGAGTCAATGGTAGTCTGGAGCCTTTCTTCTTTTTCTAACTTGTCAACATCATCAAAGAGGGAGATCAAGCCAAAGGACTCGTCTACAAATCCTGAATAGTTGACTCCGACACTTCTGACCGCTCCAGAAGTGTATTTATTATGAAATAGCTTCAAAACATAATCCGTTAAGACAGCTGTATTATTGGTCGGTTCGACCTTCATTTGTGTGTGAATAGACGACCTGACCTCCAGTTTAGAGAAACCAACATAGAGAGAGACAAGAGTTGTTTTCTTGCCCGCCCTTCTCAGTCTAATAGCCACCTGCTCCGCCATTTCTCGGAGAATAATTTCAATATCCCGTAGCTTCACGTAGTCTCTCGGCAAGATTTGAGAATTTCCTAACCCTTGGGACTTGGCTTTATAGGGCTTATGAACATTGCTCTCATCAATCCCATTAGCATGAAACCACAAACGCAGGCCAGCCTGACCAAGTGTTTTCTGTAGCTGGTCTGGATTACTGGTGGCCAATTCTCTGATGGAAAAAATCCCCAGAGCATGCAAGCGTTTCTCCATCCGCCTGCCAATCCCCCAAAAGTCCGTCATCTTAGGAATGGCCCAGACCTTCTCTTCCACATCCTGGTAAGACCAGTTGGCCCTCATGGTCGGAGTGTGCTTGGCCTCATTATCCAGAGCCAACTTGGCCAGTAAGGGATTGGCATTGGACATACCCACTGTAGAGTAGATCCCTGTCTGCCTCCAAATATCCCTCTGGATGCGAGCAGAAAGCAGATCCAGCTTGTCTTTGCGAGAGAGACTCTTGTCTGGGATAAAATAGTTGAGCGAACTAGTCAGATCGATAAAGCCCTCATCGATAGAGTAGGGATAAATATCATCTGGACTGCCATAATTTTGAAAGATTCGCTGGATTTCCATATTGACCGCTATGTATTCATCCATCCTAGGTGGCACAACCAAAGTCACTTGAGCCCAATCTTCGATGTAGCGAACATAGTCTGAGTCAGTAGGCAAGCCTTGCTTTCGAGCATTGTAATAAGAAAATTTGCGCGTTTTGATATCAAAAGGCAGATCATAGGCCCGACCAACATTGGACTTGCCAAAAATCTTCTTAAACACGGGAGAGGAAGCTAAGATAATACCAGTAGAATTATCCGCGCGACTCATGACACAAAGCGAGGTCTTCAGCGGATGCAAGCCCCTTTTCACACACTCAACACTGGCATAAAAGGATTTCATGTCGACAAAGGCAATATCACTTTTGGGCTCTCTGGAATAATCAAAGTAGCCCATAGACTAACCCTCCATCGGCACAAAATTCCCAACGATAATCCCCACAATCCGAGGATCTTCCTCATAGGAGATGAAAATGTCCTTGTATTTTGGATTGATCGATACCAGACGCAGGCCATCTTCCTCCCGATAGACCCGTTTAATATAGGTCTGGTTGTTACAAACTACTGCATAAACTGCCCCATCATAGTCAAATCCTGTTTCCCGAATCAGAGCCACTGAACCATTTTGATATTTAGGTTCCATAGAGTCCCCAGATACCCAAGATGCAAAATCATGGGCCAACTCCTCGTTAAAGTAGACTGTATCAAAATTCTGATCATCATAGACCGAAGCCCCGATCCCTGCTGACATACGTTCATAGACACGGTACTCGTAGAGGCGCTCTGGCATGGTCGCCACCTTCTGTGTTTGTTCTTCTTGAGCCAGGTTGCGAGCATAGAGCACAACCTTGTCCTTCCCTTGCTTGGAGAGGCTATTGTAGAGACGAACAATCTCGATCTGAGTGAAATAGCCTTTTGCAACTTTTAAAATCTTCTCTAGCTGAGCAACCTTCTCCTTGGATGGTTCCTTAACCCCACGCTCCCAAGCCGAGTAAGCCTGAAAACTAATCCCCAATTCCTCTGCAATTTCCTTCTGTGTCAATTTTAATTCTTTTCTCCGAGCCTTGAGTTTTTCTGGTTGGTACATGATTCACCCCCTAGTGTGATGTTTTATTGAGAATATCTCTCTTAGAAAAACAAATCGACGGTTGAGCTTACATCTCTAAAACTAAACCAATTTGGTTTAGTTTTATTATATAAAAAAAGTGGACGATTGTCTACTGGGAAAATCAAATTTTAACAGACACAACTGGAAATTATGAACAAAAAACTGGACTAGCCCTAGCAACTCCTACTCTAATTTTTGCAACAGCTTTACAACTTGCCGATTTTCAATCCTCACATAGTATACACCACTATCACTGACAAGTTTATCCTCTTTATATTTAGCAATTTTGACAGCATAAAGACCTCGTGGTAGGGGTTGGTTGGCAAAAAATTCCTTCATGAGCGCTTCAAGCTCTTTAAGATAGTCATCATACAAGAGATCTCTTTTTTCTTTTGGAACGAAATACTGAAATTCAAATGTTGGTATAAAAATCTCTTTTTGGAAAAGATATTGAGCATCCATTGGATACATTCCTTGCAGAGCTTGGCCCTTGCTTTGATTTTCCTCTAATATTTCATTATAAAGATAGATATTATCAGATTGGTTATTAAATTCAAAACCAATACCTTGATACTTCAAATCAGGCAGTTTAGGATCTTTGATTGAACTGTCCAGTGTTTTTAAAAATTCGCTGGTGCCTGGACTAACCTCAATCCCTAAATAGGCTAATTCTGGGAAAACATCATAAATTTTTTTACCATTTTTGTAATCAACCTCTGCATCTGTCTTTCCATATGTTTCACTTTTCGAAAAGCGAGTATAGTATTTAAATCGAGTTTTAACCTGATAGGTTTTTCCAGCTATATTTTCACTATAGGTACCATGGATTATAAATCCTCCCACGCTTGTATAGTTTTTCTCGTATTTTTCTAACTCAAACTGTCCTGTAAGAGCGTAATCTTGATAAGAACGATGCACAGCTTGCTCAATCTCAGTTCGACTTGCATGGGCAAATAGCCCCCACATATCCATTAGAGAAAAAATTGGACTGAACACTGTGAAGATTACCATTGGGATCACTATGGATAAGCAACCTATTAATAGCCAATTTCTTTTCTTGGCATTTCCTTCAGATTTTTTAGCAGTTTTCTGTTTCCTTTTTAAGATTAGAATGAGCAAAACCAAAATCCCTAATACTAATAAAACCAATCTACAATCTCCTTTTATCGTGGATAGCTGTTAACAGGTGTATAGGAAGCTGACAGAAATACTCTTCTCACCTGCTAACTTATCCTGAAATCCATAAACTCGTCTGAAACGAGGAACAATCCTTATCCCATTATACCACATGAGAGATACCGTAATAAGAAGAGAAAAGTAAAAAATGTCTTGGTTTATTATACCACAATATAAAAACAGCTCCTTCCTATCCTATAGGAACAAAGCTATATTTTGGTATCATAAATTTTGGCTTATAGTCATACGGACTTAGATGTATGATGGGAAAATAACTAAAAAAACGAGGAGTTTCTTTAATGTCAAAGTAGCTCCTCGTTTTTGATTTCTATTTAAAGTATTGTGATATTTTGCAATAATCTTTACAGATGCACATTATTTTGTTACACCCTTTTTAATTGTTGTTGCATTTTCATCAAGCCAACGTTGATAAATTTCGGCGAACCGTTCTTCTTCTTCATCACTATAGCCTTTATAAACTACTTTATCTACATCATCACGATTGAAGTAAAACAACTGTTCTGGGTTTAGTCCCATTGGATAAAAAGCAGCAGAATAGTCAAACAAAACATTTTCACCATTCTGTTCTATAGTAACCCCACGATTGAGAATCATTAATTTTTGACTCCCCTCTTTTAAATAAACAATTGTTCCAATTGGCAAAATAGACATTTTCTTGTTTTCCTTTCAATTTATAATTTCTTTATTTCTACAATGCTATACACCATCGTATTAGCATTCTTAAACTTCAAATGCATCATTCAACACCCAAACACTTTCTGAATGGATTTAATACCTGAATCAATGTCATTTCTAGCTTCTCAACGTTCTGTATTTATAGCTCTTCAATTTCAGTTAATGTTAGTGTCTTATAATACTCTGGGATTTGTGGCATTCTCAGTATTACAAAAAACCACCATGAAATTATGCCATTTATAACCAATATAGCACTTTCATAACCACTATCAAGTCCTATAAAAAATGCTAAACAAACCGTATTAATTCCAAGAGTAATATACCACCAATCAATCATTCGTTTCCCTTTGGGTTCAAAAACAAGTCGACAGCGTTTACTGTTTTGGGGAACTCTTGATTCAAACTTTCTTACCGCACTTTTTTCATAAAAGACAGCCATAAGATAAGACAAAAATACAGAGAAAGCAAATAACACTACTTTCATTAAGTTGGATGTGGTTTTAATCTTGATAAATTTCTTGTAGAAAATAACTCAGATGATTTCATGCATGAAGTTGTGGATATTATTGAGCAGAATGACTTCACAGAGTTTGAAGAACTCGTCTGGTATGCACGAGCTAATCACACACCACTTCTTGGACTTATCATTGAGCGTACCTACTTTTTTGCTAAGTATTTGGATTCACGTCGATGCAATCCAATGAGAAACCAAGATAAGAAGGAGGATAATAAATGCAAGTGATTCTTCCTGATGAACAGATTCATCAGATTCAACTATTGCTATCAAACCTTATCCAAAAAGAAATTGAACAGCAAATAGAAAAAAATACTTTAAGTTGTCCCTATTTGAACAAACAACAGACTTGCGACTATTTAGGAATTTCCAACAATACTCTTGATTCATGGATTCAAAGGGGGCTTCCATCAATCAAAATTGGAAAAACAATTCGATTCCACAAAGACGCTATTGACCGCTGGCTAAACAGTAACAACTAGAAAAATCAAGATTTTTATTTTATAATGGTCATGATATTTTCTGGTTCGATATAAAGGAGAATATCATGACTATCAGTAAGACAAAAAACGGAACTTACCGCTTAAAAGTCTATATACCATTAGAAGCACGAATGCCTCTTGGTATCGTTAACAATAACTATTATGATAAGAGATTTAAAACAAGAAAGGAGGCACGACAAGCAGAGATAGAGCTACTTACGAAACTAAACCAAATTGAAGATAACGTCTTTTCGGGACTAGGAAAAGAAGATATTCTTTTCTCGGACTTCTATAATAATATTTGGTGGGAATCCTACAAAGCAGGACAAACTACATCTACTTCTAAACCACCAAGCAGGTCAACAATTGCCAATACCAAAACATGTTTTGAAAAGCATATACTACCACTTCTTGGTAACTATACGATTCAATTTTTAAACCAAAATAAACAGGTTATTCTAAATTTAATGACGTCAAAAGCCAACGAATATGCCAACTTCAAAACTTTACGAAGTTACGTTATTTCTATTTTTGATTGGGCGGAAGAACTTGAGTATATTGAAGCAAATAGAGTTGCAAAAACTTTAAGACGAATTAAGGCTGTCAAAAAAATTCAACTTGCAGAATCAAAACGTGATGAAGATTTATATTTAACTCATGAGCAACTCCAAGAGTGGTTTTCAGCCTTTAAAGAAGATTTAGAAAACGATAAAATATCACTCAAAGATTACGTCCTTTTCTATCTCACTTTTTTCCTTGGAGATAGAAAATCAGAAACATATGCTCTCCAGTGGAAACATATCGACTTTTCAAAATCTCAGATTCAGTTAATTCAGGCTTTAGATAGATACGGACAAGTAAAATCTACCAAAGGAAATAAAAAAACTATCTTTTCTATTTCTAGCGACTTGCTTCAACTTCTGACTTCATGGAAAAAACAACAAAAATATGAACTAGCAAAGTTTGGTATCATCACTAATCCAGAACAATTCATCTTCACTTATATAGATACCAGAGGGAATATCAATAAACCTTTACATGCTGACTATCTTAATAATAAGATGAAAACTATCAGAAAGCGACACCCAGAGCTTACACACGCTACGCCACACAAACTACGTCATACGGGAGCAACACTCGCTAAACAGGCAGGGATGAGCTTAGAAGCTATTTCCGAAGCTCTAACACATAGCGACACAGGGACAACACAGATTTATGTCAATACTTCTAATGTAGTCCCTATGGCAGTTGGTGAATTTGCCTTAAAGTCTCTAAAACAATAAGGTTAAAATAAGGTAAACTTTGAGGTGAACTTTTTCAAAAAACATAAAAAAAGCACCCATGAGGTAAACTCTTGAGTGCTTTGAAACGTTGATAGTATCGTATTGATTAAGGTTTTAAGGCAACTGACTTTGTCAGATCGCAGCCACATTTGTAAGCGACTAAAGTCGCAACAACTGTGTCAATTGCACCAATTTAGTAAGAAAGTATAAAAAAAAGAACACCTCGGAAGGTGCTCTCTGTAAGTATAGTAATTCTCTCGAATTAACGTTTACTAAATTGTGAAGCTTTACGAGCTTTCTTAAGACCTGGTTTCTTACGTTCAACTTTACGTGAGTCACGTGTAAGAAGTCCTGCGCGTTTCAATGAATCGCGGAAGTCTGGGTCTACTTGAAGAAGGGCACGAGCGATACCGTGACGGATAGCTCCTGATTGACCAGCGTATCCACCACCTACAACGTTAACGAAAACGTCGTATGAACCTACAGTTGAAGTAACTGCGAATGGTTGGTTGATAACAAGACGAAGGTCAGCGTGTGGGATGTACTCTTCAACATCTTTTTTGTTAACAGTGATTTTACCAGTTCCTGGAACAAGGCGAACGCGTGCAACAGCGTTTTTACGACGTCCAGTACCTGCATATTGTGCTTGTGACATACTTTATTGTTCCTTTCCTTAGATAAGTCCTGAAATATCAAGAACTTCTGGTTGTTGTGCAGCGTGAGTGTGCTCAGCTCCAACGAATACTTTCAATTTCATACCTTGAGCGCGGCCAAGAGTATTGTGTGGAAGCATACCTTTAACTGATTTTTCGATCAAACGTACTGCATTTTTAGAACGAAGTTCACCAGCAGAGATTTGTTTCAATCCACCTGGGTGGTTTGAGTGAGTGTAGTAGATCTTATCAGTTGCTTTTTTACCAGTCAATTTAACTTTTTCAGCATTGATAACGATTACGAAGTCACCTGTATCAGTGTGTGGTGTGAATGTTGGTTTGTTTTTTCCGCGAAGTACGCTAGCAACAACTGCTGAAAGGCGTCCAAGAGGTACATCAGTTGCGTCAACAACGTACCATTTGCGTTCTACTTGGCCTGGTTTAGCCATGAATGTAGTTTTGTTCATGATTTCTCCTATATGAATATCGTTTTTGTTTACAGGGCGGATGTTCCGGTCCGCGGGGTATTTGAAAGGTTCCGGGGCCTTACAAATGGGGTAAACAATACCGTCTACTATCATACCAAATTTCACTACTAAAAGTCAATAGATATGAAAAATATTTTTGCCGATTTCAGTGTTTAACATCTAGAAAAACCTCGCTTTTGCGAGGCTCTCCTATTTATAAGCTAGGGCACGTTTAAAGGTTTTCCAGATTCCCAAATCATCTGTTTGAAGGACTAGACTAGCATACATGCGGCCGATAAAGGCTGTCGCAGTGACTGCAAAGACAACCGTTATAGCAAGGGAAATCCAAGCTTCTAGACCACTCGCATACCCATTTATAGCTCTAAATGGCATAAAGAAGGTCGAGATGAAAGGAATATAGGAACCAATTTTCAGAACTAAATTGTCCCCAGCAGCACCTAGAGAGGTCACACCGACAAATCCTGCTATAATCAAGATCATCAATGGCGACAAGGCCTTACCGGCATCTTCAGGACGAGAAACCATGGAACCAAGGAAGGCTGCTAAAACAACGTACATAAAGAGACTAACCAAGACAAACAATAAGGTATTGAGCGAGAAAGCCTCTCCTAGATGATTTAAAATTCCAGATTGTGCCAAGATTGGTAGGTCCTTAAAGAGCAGAATGGCAGCCAAACCACCCACGACGTAAATGCCAATATGAGTCAAAATCACAAGAAGTAGAGCCAGCATGCGAGCGTAGAAATAATGACTTGCTCGGATACTAGAGAAGACCACCTCCATGATTTTGGTTCCTTTCTCGCTAGCTACTTCCTGAGCAGTGACACTAGCATAGGTAATCAAAATCATATAAAGGAAGAAACCAAGCCCCGCAGCCGCAATGGTTTGGACCATCTTTTTGTTTTCCTTAGATTCGTCAATCTTCTCAGTAAAGTCAACAGTTTGAGCCAGCCGTTTTTCCTGCTCTTGGGACAAATTAGCCGCCGAGCGATTGAGTTGGTATTGCAGTTCGTTGAGCTTATTGGTTACTGCTAGCTTGATGCCTGTTTCAAGAGAAGTTTCACCATGATAGACGGCCTTGAGGACACTGTCCTCTTGATCAATCGTTAGATAACCCTTGATTTTTTCATCCTTGATAGCAGCTTGGGCACTGGCTTCATCCTTATAATCAAAGTTGATACCATTGGTACCCTTGAGCCCTTCTTCCACAGATGGCACAGTTGTTACTACTGCTATCTTGCTATTCTTGGCCATAGAAGACCCTTGGAGATAGCCAATTCCTACAGATAAGGCTAAAAAGAGGAACGGCGAAATCACCATAAAGAAGAAACTCCACGACTTGACATGTCGAAGATAGGTTTCCTTCATTACAACCCACATATTTCTCATACTTCCACCCCTGATTCTAGTTTAAAGATTTCATCGATTGTTGGAGCCTGTTGGTCAAAGGTCGCAATATATTGACCTTGAGTGAGGATGGGGAAGAGTTCCCTTCCAGCACTTTCATCATCTAGGATCAATTTCCAACTACCTTGCTTGGTCAAGCTCACCTGTTTGACGTGAGGAAGTTTTTCCAATTCTTCCTTGCTTTGTTCACTTGAAACAAAGAGACGTGTTTTCCCATATTGATTACGGACATCCTGAACTGGTCCATGCAAGACCACACGCCCGTCACGAATCATCAGAATATCATCGCAAAGTTCCTCAACGTTGGTCATGACATGGTCAGAAAAGATAATGATTGCCCCGCGCTCTTTCTCTTTTAAGATGACCTGCTTGAGCAACTCAGTATTGACTGGATCCAAACCACTAAAAGGCTCATCCAAGATAATCAAGTCTGGCTCATGGATTAGGGTGATAATGAGCTGAATTTTCTGCTGATTTCCTTTGGAGAGGCTCTTGATTTTGTCGGTCAATTTCCCCTTCACTTCCAATTTTTCCATCCATTGAGGGAGTTTTTCCTTGACTTCCTTAGCATCCATGCCCTTTAGAGTCGCCAAGTAGCGAACTTGCTCAAGGACTGTCAGTTTGGGCATGAGGCTACGTTCCTCAGGCAGATAACCTATCCGAGCGTAGGTTTCCTGACGAATCTCCTGCCCATCCAGACTGATCTCTCCTTGGTACTCCAAAAATTTCAACATACTGTGGAAAATCGTTGTTTTCCCAGCACCATTTTTTCCGACCAGCCCTAGAATTCGTCCTGGACTTGCCTGAAAATCGACACCAAACAAGACTTGCTTGGAACCGAAACTTTTCTCTAGATTTCTTACTTCTAGCATCTTCCACCTCCGAAATATGTTGCACTTATTATACTCCTTTTTGATAGCCTTTACAACGATTTATGTCCATTTTATCGGATTATAAGTAGCAAAAGTATCCTATTTCTAATAAATTTTAAGTGCTTCAGTGATATCTTTAGTATAACTCATTAAAGACTTTCTGAGATGGCTTCCTCCTCAACTATCGCTTTTCTCTTCTGAACTGTCCTTTTGAAACTAAAAATCCACCCCGAGGGATGGATTTTAGACTATTAACGCACTTCTGCATTCACTTTTTCTTCGAGTGATGCTTGGATTTTTTCCATATAGCGTGCGACTTCTTCGTCTGTCAAGCTATCTTCTGGATTTTGGAAGGTCAAGCTATAGGCCATTGACTTCATGCCAACTCCCAGTTTTTCGCCTGAGAAGACGTCAAAGAGTTTGATATCAGTCAAACGTTTCACGCCTGCAGCTTGGATAGCATCTACAACTTCTTGATGAGTGACTTCTGCCTTGAGGAGTAGGGCCACGTCACGGCTGACTGCTGGGAATTTGGTGATTTCCACAAATGGAGCAGCTGGTTGAAGGGCAGCTTCAATGGCTGAAAGGTTGAGCTCCGCTACATAAGTTTCTGGGATATCGTAAGCCTTGGCAGTAACTGGATGCACTTGGCCAAGGAAACCAAGAACTTGGTCGCCAAGTGAAATCACAGCCGTACGTCCTGGGTGGAGACTTGCAATCTCAGCTGTTGCTGTATAAGTCACTTCTAGTCCCAAGCGAGTAAAGAGCGCTTCAAGGATTCCCTTAGCATAGAAGAAATCAACTGGAACTGCTGCCGTTTGGAAATCTTTTTCTGCAACCAAGCCTGTTAAGGCAAAGGCAAAACTGTTGATTTCGTTTGGTAATTCTTCTTTTGGATTGCCTGTTTGTTCAAAGACTTTTCCAATCTCGTAAAGAGCCAAGTTTTTGTTCTTACGAGCCACGTTGTAGGCCACCGTATCCAAAATACCTGAGACCATATTTTGGCGGAGGACAGAACGGTCCACTGTCATTGGCCACATGAGTTCTGTAAGGTTACTTGGTTGAGCTGTGAACTCAACTGCTTTTTCAGGCGTTGTCAGAGCGTAGGTAATGATTTCTGTCAAACCTGCTCCTTCAGCGATGGTACGAACTTGGCGACGCAATTTTTGTGTTGCAGTCAATTCACCAGCTGTACCATCGTCTTTTGGAAGACTAGTTGGCAAGCGGTCATATCCATAGATACGAGCGATTTCTTCAAAGAGGTCCGCTTCGATGGTGATATCCCAACGACGACGGGGAACGCTGACTGTAAAGGCTTCAGCATTTCCAGAAAGACCAAAGCCAAGACGACGGAAGACATCTTCCACATCAGCATATGAAAGCTCCGTACCAAGGACGCGGTTAACGTCTGCAAGAGTTGAAGAAACTTCTACATCAGAAGTATCAAGCTGGCCTGCTGAAACGATACCCTTACGCACTGTCGCACCTGCAAGATCAGCAATCATGCTCGCTGCCGCATCAAGGGCTTCGTTAACAGTTGCCACATTGATGCCTTTTTCAAAGCGAGAAGACGACTCAGAACGAAGGTTGAGGCGTCCGCTAGTCTTGCGAATCGATTTGCCATTGAAAACAGCCGCTTCAAGGACAACACGACTAGATTTCTCAGAGATTTCTGTTGCTTGACCGCCCATGACACCTGCAAGGGCTACTGGTTTGTCAGCGACAGTGATGATTAAGTCATTTGTTTCCAAGTCACGTTCTTCACCATCCAAGGTCACCAATTTTTCACCAGCACACGCTTCACGCACACGGATATCAGTCCCTTCAAAGGTATCCAAGTCAAAGGCATGCATCGGTTGACCAAAGTAAAGCAGGATGTAGTTGGTTACGTCCACTACGTTATTGATCGGACGGATGCCTTCATTCATGAGGATATTTTGCAACCATTGTGGACTTGGTGCGATGGTCACATTGTCCAAGATACGGGCTGCATAGTAAGGCGCCTTATCTGTTTCAATCCCTACAGAAAGAGCATCTGCTGCACTTTCATTTGTTTCTGTTAAACTGAATTCTTTAAAGTTGACTGCCTTGTCATAGATGGCTGCCACTTCGTGAGCCACACCACGCATAGAAAAGGCATCCGCACGGTTTGGTGTGATGGAAAGTTCGATAATTTCATCATCCAAGTCTAGGTAAGAAAAGACTTCGTCCCCAGGAACAGCATCTTGAGGCAAGATTTGGATACCATCTGCGAATTCCTTTGGCACAACTGAGTCAGAAATACCTAATTCACCAAGTGAACAAATCATTCCGAGAGACTCTAAACCACGGATTTTCCCTTTTTTGATCTTGTAATTGTCCGCGATACGAGCTCCCGGAAGTGCCACCATGACCTTGATACCAGCACGCACATTTGGAGCACCACAAACGATTTGACGAGCTTCTTCTTCACCCACATTAACCTGACAAACATGAAGGTGAGTTTCTGGCACATCTTCGCAAGACAAAACTTCACCGACGACAATTTTTGAGAGACCAGCAGCCGGTGATTCGACACCTTCGACCTCTATTCCTGTAGTTGACATTTTCTCAGCCAACTCTTGTGATGGCACATCAATGTCCACCAATTCTTTTAACCATTTATAAGATACAAGCATAATTTAGTTCTCCAGAATGACAGTTGCCACTCTAGTTTTTTCCTTTCCTATCATTTCAATAGAAGAATCCTCTTCTTACCTTAATTTCTTTTTCAGTAACCAATCTGTATCTACTTTTTGACCAACCATAAAACTATGTTGGCTAAATTTCTCAAAACCATATCGGTTATAAAACGCTTGAGCTTTTGTATTATGCTCCCAAACACCTAACCAAGCCCAGGAAAAACTATTTTTGGTAGCAAGTTCAAGAGCGAATTCAAACAGTTGCTTACCTAGTCCAAATCCTTGGAATTTTTGTAGCACATAGAGGCGTTGAATTTCAAAAGCATCCTCTAATTCTCTCTCAGTCTGAGCACTTCCCCAGTTGACTTTGAGAAAACCAGCTATCTCCTCTTCATGCATAATGAAATAGGTTTCGGAATCTGGATTTTCCAACTCAGTTGGCAAAACTCTCAGACTATAAGCCTCTTCAAAGTATTCCTGTAACTGCTCTTCCGTATTATCATGAGCAAATGTTTCACGAAAGGTTTGTTTGGCAATTTTGGACAACATCCCAATATCTGCCTTTTCTACTTTTCTAATCATTATTTAAACTGTTCTGAGAAGCGGACATCTCCTTGGTAGAATCCACGGATATCGTTGATTCCGTAACGGAGCATGGCTACACGCTCTTGTCCAAGACCAAAGGCAAATCCAGAGTATACAGCCGCATCGATTCCACTCATTTCAAGGACACGTGGGTGAACCATACCGGCCCCCATGATTTCGATCCAACCTGTTTTCTTACATACATTACAGCCTTCTCCGCCACACTTAAAGCAGGAAACATCCACCTCAACAGATGGCTCTGTGAATGGGAAATAAGATGGACGCAGACGAATCTGACGCTCTTCACCGAACATCTTTTGGACAATCAACTGAAGCGTTCCTTGAAGGTCTGCCATAGAGATGTTTTTCCCAACAACCAATCCTTCGATTTGGTGGAACTGGTGACTGTGGGTCGCATCGTCCGTATCACGACGGAACACACGCCCTGGTGAGATCATTTTCAAAGGACCTTTTGAAAAATCATGAGCATCCATAGCACGCGCCTGAACTGGAGACGTGTGAGTACGAAGCAAGATTTCTTCTGTGATGTAGAAAGTATCCTGCATATCACGAGCTGGGTGATCTTTTGGAAGGTTCATACGCTCGAAGTTATAGTAGTCTTGCTCCACTTCAAAACCATCCACGACTTGGTAACCCATACCGATGAAAATATCTTCGATTTCTTCACTGGTTTGTGTAAGAACATGACGGTGACCAGTCGCTACCGGACGACCTGGAAGTGTCACATCGATACTCTCGCTAGCCAGTTGAGCTGCGACTTTCTTTTCTTCCAAGAGTTTCGCTGTTTCCTCAAAGGCTGCTGTCAAGACATCACGAGCCTCGTTGACGTGTTTCCCGATGACAGGGCGCATTTCAGCCGATACATCCTTCATCCCTTTAAGGATTTCAGTCAGTGAACCTTTTTTCCCAAGGACAGAGACACGTAATTCTTGCATCTCTTTTTCATTTTCAGCAGTAATCTGCTTCAAGCTAGCCAGCGTTTCTTCGCGAAGCGCTTTTAATTGTTCTTCAATAGTTGACATAATTCCTCCATCAGTCGCTCGTAGATAAAAAGAAAACCACATGTCAAAAACTCCACTCGGAGCGTTGACACGCGGTACCATCCGTTTCATCTGACAAGTCAGACCTTCATTTCTAAATCCATGCGCAAGTGAATTCACTCAGCTTTCATATAGAGAGCTTGCAGTCATGGCTCTCCTCCCTGATAT
Source organism: Streptococcus sp. CF10-1 (assembly GCF_024295825.1). Taxonomy (GTDB): domain Bacteria; phylum Bacillota; class Bacilli; order Lactobacillales; family Streptococcaceae; genus Streptococcus. The sequence continues at coordinate 119,077 of NZ_JANCPQ010000005.1, forward strand.
ACTTTCCTTGAGTTACTAGTCTTGCGGATTTCTATTCAATTACTACATAGTTTATCAGATTTTTACCATTCTTGCAAGACCTATCTCACTTCTGCTTACCTTTAAATCGCCATTGGAAGCGAAACTTGTCATAGAAAGGAAATTCGATAAACAAGACTCCCAAACCTACACAGAAACTGGCAAGAACATCTGATGGGTAGTGAACTCCCAGATAGACCCGAGATAGCAGCACACTGACTAGGTAGAAGCCAAGGACGATTTGCACAATTTTTCTCCAAACCGGATCTTTAATCCGTTGACTGAGAATGACAATCAAAGTCCCTACCATCAGAGTCACTGCCAGAGAATGGCCACTTGGAAAAGAAAATCCCTTCTCCTCTACCAAGTGTAAAATAGCTGGCCGTGGGCGCTGGTAGATGTTTTTAAAGGTCACGATCAAAAGACCGGCTAAGGCTAGATTGCCCGCCATGAAGTAGCTTTCTATCTTCCACTGCTTACGATAAAAGATAAAGGCTGCGATGGCAACCCAGGTAATGATTACTGGGATATCAATCAAATGCGTAAGCGCACGGAATAGAACTGTCAAATAATCTGGCAATTCCCCACGAAGGGCAGTCTGAATCGGTTGGTCAAAACCGACCAACGTTTCAGGATAAAATTTGACCATATAGCCAAGAAGGACGAAAAGTAAAAGGGCAAAACTGCCCTTCATTAAAAATGTTTGTTTATCTCTCATAATGTTTTAAGGTTGGTTTCAAGAGGACGTATAACAGCCAGAATGAAACGGCAAAGATGATACCTTCAATCAGGTTAAAAGGTAAAACCATAGTCATCAAGTAGTTAGAAAGTCCTATAATTTCTCTAATATCAAAGTTGGCAAACTGCGCGTATAAAGGAATCGCATAGACATAGTTGAGAACCAACATGGCAGAAGTCAATCCAATAGTTCCCACTAGAGATGCTAGTAGGAAACGAAGGGTGCTGCGTTCCTTTTTCCAAATCAAACCAAAGACGATAACAAAAACTCCCAGAGCTACGATATTCATTGGCAAGCCAATGTAAGTATTCACTCCCTGGCTATTGAGAAGCAACTTCAAGAGTGATCGCAACAAGAGAATGCCTAGAGCAGCAGGCAAATCCATCACCACCAAGCCCACAAGGACTGGCAAGATACTAAACTCGATCTTGAGGAAGGTTGCCGCTGGCAAGAGCGGAAAGTCAAAGTACATCAGCACAAATGAAATGGCTGATAAAATCGCAATGGTCGAAAGTCGACGTGTGTTTGTCATAACAGGTTCCTCCAATTTTCTATAAAATCAGAAGAAGTTGGAAAGGATCCCTCTATCTATTCTCACTTTTTATATCCCAAAAGTTCCCTCTCACTCTTTTGAGCAAGCGGTTGCAATTCATCTATAAACTCATCAGAACAGACAAAGCCATTCTTTCGTCTTCTCCCATCCAGACTATACTGTCGGTTGTGGAATCGCACCACATCAGCTTGCGCTCGCGGACTTCTTTAACTAAGATATTTTGGATTAATCTAGGCGTCGCAGTCGAAGATAATACTTGAGTATATCGAGACAAGACAACGAAGAGTAAGCCAGAATAGCTAGTTAAAGTCACCGCCGGTCGGGAATCTCACCCAGCCCTGAAGACCCTTTAATCATAACAAAAAACGCTTGCAAGTGCAAGCATTTTGATTATTTCAATTTATCTGCTTCATAGGTGTGAACAAGCTCAAGACCTGCAAAATTTTGCTGACGGAGAGCTTCGTAGACGATCATGCAGACGGTATTCGAAACATTGAGACTGCGGACATGTTCATCGTTCATAGGAATACGGAGAGCCTTCTCAGGATGGTCTCGCATAAAGTCCTCAGGCAAGCCCTTGTCTTCACGTCCAAAGAGAAAATAATGGTCCTCGTCCGTCGATAAATCTGCTTCAGAATAGACCTTTTCCGCAAATTTTGAAATCAGATAGAGTTTACCCTTCATCTGAGACATGAAATCTTCCAAACTGTCATAAAAATGAATCTCTAAGTTATCCCAGTAATCCAAACCAGCTCGCTTCATCTTGCGATCATCAATGGGAAAACCCATTGGTTTGATGATGTGGAGGGGAGAATTGGTCGCAGCGCAAGTACGCGCAATGTTACCTGTATTTTGTGGAATCTGAGGTTCAAATAATACAATGTGATTTGTCATTACGGGTTTCCTTTTATCATTGCAAAAAAATAGCCACACTGCCCGGAGTCAAGCTCAGCAAACAGCGTGGTTAAGGCGTCGTTAACTTACCTCACAACAGGTTTGAAGTAAATCAGCGAAACTACTTTTTTAGTATAACACTTTCAGAATCATTGTCAATAGAAATGACTTGATTTTTTTACTTTTTTTGATGATATTTTCATACCTAGTCATTCTTTTTCTGAGAAAGGATATTAAATGAGCGAAATCACTTCATATAATAGACATTTCTATGAAAGGTGAGCAATTTTATCTTTGAAAACTTACAAAAAGTCTTTTCTTATCCTCTAAAATGGCTTGGCAAGTGCATTTTTTGCGAAAAAAGGGTATGATAGTTACATCATGAAAAAGTAGGGTTTTTATATGAAAATTGTCCTTGTTGGTGGAGGGAAAGTCGGTTTCGCCCTCTGTCGTTCACTGGTTGCAGAAAACCATGACGTTGTCCTTATCGAACAAGATGAGGCTGTCCTCAATCACATTGTCAGTCGCTATGATATCATAGGTCTCCTTGGAAATGGGGCTGACTTTGCCATCTTGGAGCAAGCTGGTGTTCAAGAGTGCGATATCTTTATCGCCCTAACCGAATACGATGAAGTAAATATGATTTCAGCGGTACTTGCTAAAAAAATGGGTGCTAAAGAAACCATCGTTCGGGTGCGAAATCCTGAATACTCTAATGCCTATTTTAAAGAGAAAAATATTCTTGGATTTTCACTTATTGTTAATCCAGAGCTCCTAGCAGCGCGTGCAATCTCAAATATCATTGATTTCCCTAATGCCCTCTCTGTCGAACGATTTGCTGGAGGTCGGGTCAGTCTCATGGAATTTGTTGTCATGGACTCTAGCGGTCTTTGTCAAATGCCAATCTCAGACTTCCGTAAAAAGTTTGGTAATGTCATTGTCTGTGCTATGGAGAGAGATCATCAACTTATGATTCCAAGTGGTGATGTGATTATCCAAGACAAGGATAGGATTTTTGTTACGGGAAATCGTGTAGATATGATGCTTTTCCATAACTATTTTAAATCTCGTGCAGTGAAAAGCTTGCTTATCGTTGGAGCTGGAAAGATCGCTTATTATCTACTCGGCATTTTAAAAGACAGTCGCATTGATACCAAGGTCATCGAAATCAATCCTGAAAGAGCTCGTTTCTTCAGCGAAAAGTTCCCCAATCTCTATATTGTTCAAGGAGATGGAACTGCAAAAGACATTTTGCTGGAGGAAAGTGCTCCCCACTATGATACAGTCGCGACCTTGACTGGGGTTGATGAGGAAAATATCATCACTTCTATGTTCCTTGACCGAGTTGGCGTCCATAAGAATATCACCAAGGTCAACCGAACAAGCCTTTTAGAGATTATCCACGCGCCTGATTTTTCGAGTATCATCACACCAAAAAGCATCGCAGTGGATACCATTATGCACTTTATCCGTGGTCGAGTAAACGCTCAGTATTCAGACCTTCAAGCCATGCACCATCTCGCAAATGGTCAAATTGAAACCCTCCAATTCCAAATCAAGGAAGCTAATAAAATGACTGCCAAACCTCTATCACAGTTGAAATTGAAAAAAGGAGTTCTCATCGCAGCCATTATCCGAAAAGGAAAAACAATCTTCCCTACTGGAGAGGATATGCTTGAGGTGGGAGACAAGTTACTCGTGACGACCTTATTGCCAAATATCACCAAAATTTATGATTTGATTGAGAGGTAAAAAATGAATAAAAGTATGATTCGTTACCTCCTCTCAAAACTTCTCTTGATTGAGGCTGTTCTTCTCCTAGTCCCTGTTAGTGTAGCGATCTATTACCAAGAATCTAGTCAAGTATTTATCGCTCTCTTTTCTACGATTGGAATTTTAGTCCTTCTCGGTGGTCTAGGCGTTTTACGGAAACCGAAAAATCAACGGATTTATGCCAAGGAAGGGGTCTTAATTGTTGCCCTCTGTTGGATTCTATGGTCTTTCTTTGGCGGCCTCCCCTTTGTCTTTTCAGGACAAATCCCCAGCGTCATCGATGCCTTCTTTGAAATCAGTTCTGGATTTACGACTACAGGAGCAACTATCCTGAACGATGTTTCCGTTCTCACTCGTTCCCTCCTCTTCTGGCGAAGTTTCACCCACTTGATCGGAGGGATGGGGGTACTCGTCTTTGCACTTGCCATTATGGACAATGCCAAGAATAGTCACTTGGAGGTGATGAAGGCTGAGGTTCCTGGACCTGTCTTTGGTAAGGTCGTATCCAAACTAAAAAACACTGCCCAGATCCTCTATCTGCTTTATCTGGCTCTCTTCTCCCTTTTTGTAGTTATCTACTATCTAGCAGGCATGCCTCTCTATGATAGTTTTGTCATCGCTATGGGAACAGCAGGAACTGGGGGCTTTACCGTCTATAACGACGGAATTGCCCACTACGGTAGCTCACTCATCACCTATCTAGTTAGTATCGGAGTTCTGGTTTTTGGGGTTAACTTCAATCTCTACTACTACCTCATGCTCCGTCGGGTTAAGGCTTTCTTTGGAGATGAAGAACTACGAGCATATATCATCATTGTCCTAGTTTCTACAGGCTTGATTACGCTTAATACGCTCCACCTCTACCAAGGTGTCTCTAAGAGTGTTGAAATGGCCTTCTTCCAGGTTTCCAATATCATCACGACAACAGGTTTTGGTTACGGAGATATTACCAACTGGCCCCTCTTCTCCCAATTTATCCTCCTCTTCCTCATGGGAATCGGTGGATCAGCTGGCTCAACTGCAGGTGGTCTTAAGGTGATCAGAGGACTTATCCTCTCTAAAATCGCAAAAAATCAGATTTTGTCCACTTTATCCCCTCACCGTGTTTTGACTCTACACGTCAATAAAACTGTGATTGATAAGGATACCCAGCACAAAATTCTTAAATATTTTGCTATCTATATGATGATTATTCTCTCTCTCATCTTTATCGTCAGTCTTGATAGCAATGATTTTCTAGTCGTGACCAGTGCGGTCTTCAGCTGTTTTAACAATATCGGACCTATTCTAGGTACAACCTCGAGTTTTTCCATCTTTAGTCCCATCTCTAAAATCCTCCTCTCCTTTGCAATGATCGCAGGTCGCTTAGAGATTTACCCAATTTTGCTACTCTTTATGAAACGCACTTGGTCTAAACGCTAATGATAATACAATTCCCCTTTTACAAGCCAGTAGAAGGGGAATTTTTCTATTAAAAATGAGAAGACCTTTCGGTCCTCTCCTAATTTGTTTATTCTTTAAGAGCTTTCTTGTAACGAGCAAGTTCTGCTTGGTTAGCCCAAACGTAGTGACCTGGACGAATTTCTACCATAGATGGCTTATCTGTCTTATAGTCATGTTGGTCAGGATCGTAAACTTTCAAAACCTTCTTGCGTTCCAAGATTGGATCTGGAATCGGTACAGCAGATAGAAGTGCTTGAGTGTATGGGTGGACAGGATTGTTAAACAACTCCTCTGTCTCCGCCACTTCGACGATAACTCCCTTATAGATAACCGCGATACGATCTGAGATAAAGCGAACAACTGACAAGTCATGCGCGATGAAGAGATAAGTCAAGCCCAACTCTTTTTGGAACTTCTTGAGCAAGTTCAAGACTTGCGCACGCACTGATACGTCCAAGGCTGAAATTGGCTCATCCGCAATAACGAAATCAGGTTCCATCACAAGGGCACGGGCAATCCCGATACGCTGGCGTTGACCACCAGAAAACTCGTGTGGATAACGGGTCAAGTGTTCTTTCAAAAGTCCAACTTCATGAATCATCTTTTGAACTTTTTCTTTTCTATCTTCTTCATCTTTAAACAAGTGATAGTTGTAAAGACCTTCAGAGATGATATAGTCAACTGTTGCACGCTCATTCAAGCTCGCTGCAGGGTCCTGGAAAATCATCTGGATGCGACGGATCAAGTCTGATGATTCCTTATGAGATTTTTTCCCATTAATCTTATGACCATCAAAGATGATCTCACCTTTACTAGTATTATTTAGACCAATAATGGCACGACCAATCGTTGTTTTCCCGCTACCAGACTCACCAACAAGAGAGAAGGTTTCTCCCTTGTTGATAAAGAAGTTGGCGTTTTTAACCGCAACAAACTTCTTACTTCCTTCACCGAAGGAAATTTCTAAATCTTTAATTTCTACTAATTTTTCAGACATTTCCTTCCTCCTAGTCTTCTAGATGAGCAAAGCCCATTTTATCACGAATCTTGTCATGCAAATCTGCAATGACTCCAGGTTTTTCAACTTTAGGAGCATTCTCATGAAGCAACCAAGTCTTAGCCCAGTGGGTATCAGTGACTGAAAACTGAGGTGCTTTCTGTTCAAAGTCAATTTGCATCGCATAATCTGACCGAAGGGCAAAGGCATCACCTTTCAACTCAGTATAAAGAGACGGTGGTGTTCCTGGGATAGAGTACAATTCCCCTTTATCATCAGCAAGCTGAGGCAAGCTAGACAAGAGACTCCAAGTATATGGATGACGTGGATCGTAGAAGACTTCCTCAACAGTTCCGTATTCTACAATTTCACCAGCATACATAACCGCTACCTTATCGGCAATACTTGCTACCACACCAAGGTCATGGGTGATAAAGATAATGGTAAAGTGGTACTCATTTTGCAAGGTTTTAAGCAAATCAATGATTTGCGCTTGAATGGTAACGTCAAGGGCCGTTGTTGGCTCGTCACAGATCAAGATATCTGGACGACAGGCAAGGGCAATCGCAATAACGATACGTTGGCGCATCCCTCCAGAATATTGGAAAGGATACTCTTCAAAACGTTTTTCAGCATCTGGGATTCCGACCTTGTTCATATAGTCGATTGCCATCTCTTTGGCTTCCTTAGCTGTTTTCCCTTGGTGTTTAATGATAACTTCAGTGATTTGGCTACCGATTGTATTGATTGGGTCCAAACTTGTCATAGGGTCTTGGAAGATAGTCGCAATTTTAGCACCACGAATCTTCTCCCATTCCTTGTTAGAAGTTAGAGCGGTCAAGTCTTGTCCACGATAGTCGATGCTTCCTTGGGCAATACGTCCATTGTCTTCTAACATCCCTGTAAAGGTTTTTGTTAAAACAGATTTACCAGAACCGGACTCACCTACTAAGGCAAGAACTTCTCCTTCAATCAAGTCTAGAGAAACTCCTCGGATAGCCGTCAGAACTTTGTCACGAACGTCAAATTCCACGACAATATCACGAGCAGTCAAAATTACATCTTTTCCTTTTATCATGCCTACTCCTATCTATGTGTACGTGGATCACTAGCATCCGCTAGGTTTTGACCAACAACGAAAAGAGATAGGGATACCAAGATCAAGGTTGTCAATGGAATCCAGAACAAGTAAGCGTTGGTCGTAACGTTTTGTGAGTAATCTGAGATCAAACGTCCCAAACTTGGCACTGTTACAGGCAATCCCAATCCAAAGAAGGAAAGGAAGGCTTCATAAGAGATGAAGCTTGGCAACATCAAGGTCATTGTAGAAACAATAACAGATACCAATTGCGGCATGATGTTTTTAACAATGATTTTAAAGGTTGGTGTTCCAAGTGTTTGAGAGGCAAGGTTGTATTCCAAGTCACGGTAACGCATGATTTGGATACGAATCATATATGCAATCCCAATCCAAGTTGTCACACTCATGGCAAAAATCAAATTCCAGAAACCAGCACCAATTGAGTAAGTCAAGACAATGACAATCAAGAGAGATGGAATGTTTGAAATAATGTTATAAACTTCCATCATGACACGGTCTACAGATTTTGAAATTCCCCAGATTCCACCAACAATAACCCCAATTACAAGGTTGATAAAAGTTGCAATTACAGAGATGAGAATAGAGTTACGCGCACCAAACCAAACCCCATCAAACAAGGATTTACCATTGCTATCTGTACCAAACCAATGTTCAGCATTGGGCTTGATAAAACGAGCACTAAAGTCATTGACCTTACTTACATCGTTGAAATCAAAATCTGAGAACATTGGGTAAATAAAGCTCATCAAGATAATGGCAACCAAAATTCCTAGCATAAAGACGGTTGATTTTTTCTTTAGAAATTGTCTAAATACAGAACCCCAGTATGAATAGGCAGGAGCATCAATTGTTTCAGAGGCAAAATCGTCACGTTTTACGAACTGAAATTTTTCTTTATCGATTGTTGACATTATTTGCCTCCTTTCTCTGTCAATTTAATACGTGGGTCAAGCATGGTCATCCAGATATCTCCTACAAAGAGTGAGAAGATAGAAATACATGTAAAGATAAAGACGAGACCAACAACCATTGAGTTGTTTGATGCCTTAACAGAGTCAATCAACATTTTACCCATACCTGGGAAGGCGAAGACTGTTTCTGTCAATGTTGCACCACCGATAACCCCGATTACGGCACCAGGAATACCTGAAACCAGTGGAACCATGGCATTTTTAAAGATGTGTTTATTTGAAATTTCTTTTTCAGACAAACCTTTTGCACGAGCAAAACGTACAAAGTCCTGGGATTGCAAGTCGATCATGTAACGACGAATCCAGATAGCTGTACTTGGCGCACCCAACAAACCTAGAATAACTGCTGGCAAGACATAAGAACGCCAATCTCCAGCACCCAAAATAGGGAATGAGTCAGGCAGACCAATTGATGATCCAATCAAACGCACGATGTAAACCAAGGCAATCGTTGGAAGGGCAAGCAAGAAGGTAAGAGCACCTGTCGAGAAGCTATCAATCCAAGTATTCTTGTGGCGAGCCATAGCAGATCCAAGTGGAATCGCAATCGCATACGAAATAATCAAACCGATCAAACCAGCAACCGCTGAGCTTGCAATCATTGATGGGTATTGATAATTACTTTCTGTAGCTGTGTATGGATCGTCTTTACCATAGTTGGCTACTTCACGCGCGTCTGCTTGACTTGGAGATTTGTAGGTACGAGAGTAAATATCTACAGATGAAGTCTTCTTACCTGTAGGGAATTGAACTTCTGATGTCTTAGTTTGTCCCTGACCTTGTGTGATAACTTGAAGCACCGGTGTGTTTGCATAAGTTGGGTAAGAATCTCCCAAGTTAATGTTCACAAAGTTTTGGTGTACAAATGGGAATTGATTGTTGAAATACAAAAGGTATTTGTGTTTTGTACCTGAACCAACCAATGACCAACCGATAGCAGGGTCATTTTCAAAACGAAGATAACGCTGCAAGTTTGGATTTTCAGGGTCTTGAATCTTGTTTGGATGATCAATGTCAATCAAGTTCGAATAGAATTTGAAAACACGTTCGAAAATCGGAATTTCACGCGTAGCATAGAATTGACCACTTTCTGAGAACACACCGAGTGTCCAACCATTTCCTAGTTGGTTGATGTATTTTTCGTAGATTGCCTTATTGGTATCATTGGCATCCACTGTTACAGACGAGTCCATCGTGCTCGCTCTTTCTTGCAACTCTTTGGTATCGTAGTACTCGATATAGCCCATCCGTTCATAAACGGTATTTTCATAATTATCCCGCTTGTCCGGTGTCGTTGCAATCTTGTTATAGTTGGTATCCTGCTTGAAAATCAATTTTCGAGGAACCATCGTATAAATAATTGTGTATGTCAAAGTTGTCACCAAGAAAATAGACAACAATGAACGCAATACACGCATAAAAATATATTTCTTCATATCGTTTCCTTTTAAAATCCCAAAAGAACCTTCTCCTCATGGAGAGAAAGTTCTCTTGAGAGTTATTTATTTAACGTGATTAGCCAATTCTTTTTGAACTTTTTCGTTTGATTCTTTTTTCTCTTTGAGCCATTTTTCACGAGCCTGTTCATAATCAGCTTTTGTTACAACCTTATCTTGTAACTGAATATACTTGAAGTATACGTCTGATCCCTTATCTCCAGATTGACTGTATGATGCAGAGAATGGCACAACACGAGAAATGATTGGTGCAGCTCCGCTACCAGATATAGCAGGAATAAAGAGAGAGCTATCTGTCAACCAAGCTTGGGCAGCCGCATATTTTTCATAACGCACATTCAAGTCGCTTGTTTCTTTAGCTGCTTCATCAACTAGCTTATCGTATTCTTTCAAACCAACTTGAGCCGCTGCAGCATTATCTGCACCTTCATAACCCATGTATGTTTTTGTTTGTTCAGCATTTGTTGTTTTCAAGATATCAAGGTAAGTTGATGGATCTTCATAGTCAGGGTTCCATCCAACAGCACCGGAGAGGTCCCAATCTTCTGCTGCTGCGCTAGCTGCGTAGTAAGTAATATTCTGTAGTTCATCTGCAGTGATTTGTTGGATATCGATAACTACATTATCTTCGCCAAGTACTGTTTCAACGGATTGTTTGAAAGATTGAATACGTGCGATATAGTTTTTAGATGATTGATCTACTGGAATATCCAAGTGGATAGGGAATTTCACACCTTCTGCTTCCAATGCAGTTTTGGCTTTGGCAAATTCAGCTTTGGCTTTATCGGCGTTGAAGAGTCCATCTTGACCATCCGCAAAGTTTACATTCTTCCACTCATCACCATAAGCAGCCATCTTTTCAGTTACCAAGTCACCGAAAGTTTTTTCGCCTGCAGAGACAAAGTCTGGTTTCACAAAGAGGTTACGAACTGCAAGAGGGGCAGCTTGCTTACCGTTAATTTGTGCTGAGTAAGAAGTACGGTCAAAGGCGAAGCTCAAGGCCTGACGGAAGTCTTTGTTAAGAAGAGCTTTCTTGGTAGAAGTCTTCTCTTCATCAGTTGTCTTAGAAGTGTATTTGTAACCTTGACGATCAATATTCACACCCAAACCAGCGATACCAGGTCCTGATGGGGTGTAGTAAATGTTGTCTTTATAAGTCTCTTCTACTTTAGAGTAGTTTGAACTTGTTGGGTAAAGACGAGCATAGCTATAAGCTCCACTTGTAAAGTTACGTTCAATTGACTCTTGGTCTGACCCATCATAGAAAGCAAGGGTTACTTTATCGATATGAACATTGTCTTTATCCCAATAGTTTTCATTCTTCACAAATTCGATAGATGACTTAGCAGTCAAACCTCTCAGCAAGAATGGTCCATTGTAAAGCAATGATGTAGGGTCAGTTGCTTTACCAAAGTCAGCCCCTTTTGATTTTTCAAATTCTTCGTTCAATGGCCAGAAGATTGAGTAGGCCAACTTAGAGTTCCAGTATGGCTCTGGTTTATTCAAAGTGTATTCAAGGGTATAATCATCAACTGCCTTTACACCGACTGAAGAAAAGTCTTTATTGTTTCCAGCAATATAGTCAGATAGACCTTTAACTGAATCTTCTGCTAGATACTTAGCTGCTGATTTTTTATCTGCTGCGTGTTTCAAACCATTTACAAAGTCTTTGGCAGTTACTTCAGCGTACTCTTCTCCATCAGATGTCATCCATTTGACACCTTTACGAATCTTGTAGGTATAAGTCAAACCATCTTTTGAAACGGACCAGTCTTCTGCAACTGCAGGAGTCAAATTTCCATATTTATCATTCGTGAAGAGACCATCGATACCATTTGAAGTGGCAACCTTAGTACTTTGTTTCCCTGAAATGAGGTAATCCAATGTTTCTGGATCAGCTGTATAAACATAGCCATAATTTTTTGGCGCTGTTGAATCAGATGATTTTGAAGAACCGCAAGCAGCTAGTACTCCTGCCGCTAATAAAGCAACTCCTGCTGCAACAAATACTCTACTTTTTTTCATGTTTTTAACTCCTCTTGAAAAATTTAGGCTTATTGGAAATTATAACATATATTTTTTAAAAAGTAAACGAATTTTCAGAATATTTAGGCGCATTTCCTCAAAAAACTTCTATTTGTCAAAATTCTTACATTCTTTATTTGTATCTGCAAGAAATACTTTCTAGTCTGATCTTCGTTAGAAGGGGATTTTTACAAGCTTTTTCTCACTTCTTCGATTATCATCTGTTTTCCTAAATTGGATTTTAGAATAAGAAACTATTGACGGGAAATGATTTTCAAGGTATAATAATAAACGTTGAGGCGGTATAGCCAAGTGGTAAGGCACGGCTCTGCAAAAGCTTGATCGTCGGTTCAAATCCGTCTACCGCCTTTCAGTACCTGAATGAACAGGAATTAACCAAATGAAAAGCTCGTAAAACCGGGCTTTTTTAGTATTCCTAATAAATGGGGTATAACTGAACCTACCATCTAGATTTACAAAAAGCAGTGACTCAAGTCACTGCTTTATTCTGTTTCTTCTTCAGGTTCTAGTTCTGTGATTTGAACTTTTACCTTGGTAACACGTCCATTTTTCACCTTATCATTGGTCAGAACGATTTGCTTGTTTTGACTGACCAGTTCATAACTGATTTTTTCAGTTGTTGGAATCGTACCAACACCCGTCAAATAATAACCAGCGATGGTATCAACGTCATCGCTTTCCAATTCAACATTAAAGTAGGCATTGAAGTCATTAAGAGTCATCGTTCCTTGAACGATGTAGGTATCGTCTCCAATCTGGTGAACCTCAATTTCTGCCCTATCCGTCTCGTCATCAATCTCACCGACAATCTCCTCCAGCAGGTCTTCCAGTGTGACCAGTCCAGCCATACCACCGTATTCGTCTAGTAAGATGGCCATTTGGTTTTGGGTATTTCGAAGCTCTTTAAGGAGGTCGTCCACAAAGATGGTCTCAGGCACAAATAGTGGTGTTTGGAGGATTCGTTTCCAGACAATATTTTCAAAGCCATCTGCATAGGCGGCGTTTAGCAAACGCTTGGTATGAATCAAACCAATCACATTGTCCTTATCCCCATCATAAACAGGGATACGTGAGAAATTTTGCTTTAGAATACTTTGGATAATCGTTTGACTGTCATCCTGAATATCTACCATAAAGGCATCTGTACGAGGCACCATTAGCTCACGAGCCATTAGTTCATCTAGAGAAAAGATCCCCTGTAGCATTTCAATTTCATCTGCATCCAGTGTTTCTTCGCTCTTAGTCAACATGTACTCAATTTCATCTCGAGTCATTTTTTCATCCGCATCATCAAAGGTCATTGGCGTTAAACGACTCAAGAGATTGGTTGAAGCAGATAACAACCAGACAAAGGGACTTACAATCTTTCCAAGACCAATAATAATTGGTGCTGTTCGAATTGCCAAAGCATCTTTGAGATTGAGGGCAATCCGTTTAGGATAGAGTTCACCAAAAACAATAGAGATGTAGGTCAAGAATGCCAAAGAGAGGAGGCTTGCAATGGCATAAGCTGTTTCTCCATTCCCCATCCAAGATGCAATTACTTGTCCAAGTGTATCTGCCAATTTTGCCCCTGATAAGATCGTGATTAAGGTGATACCGACTTGAATGGTTGATAAAAAGTGGTTAGGATTTTCAAGTACCTTTAACAAACGAATGTAACGTTTGTCTCCCTCTTCTGCCTTTTGCTCCACTCGGGAACGGTTTAGTGACACCATCGCCATTTCAGTGGCTGAGAAAAAAGCATTTAACAGGGTCAAGATAAATAACAATACAAACTGTAGCAACAAATTCTGACTGCTCGGGTCTTCCATAGTCCTTCTCCTAAAATAGTATCTTGTGTTCCATTATATCATAAAATCCATCAGGATTCACATTATTTTTCATTTAAAGAATAACTCCCCTGCCTCTATAAGACAAAGGAGCTATTTTTATTGTATCTATTGTTTCTAGTCCGTCACTGTTACTTGACCCGTTTGGTAATCAAGCTGGATTCCCTTTTGAACATTGGGGATTAGGACATTGAATTCCAATTCGCCATCTGAAGACTTGGCTTCGATTTGTGAAGCGGATGGAACTAGATCCTCATTTGTCGCATAGTGGAGAGTTACCCGATAACGGACCCTCTTATTTTGGTCCAAGGCTTTTCTGACCAAACTCTCATAGTAGTTCTGACCTGTCGAATCTTCAGCCTGAGCCTGGTTGGCCCAAGCTGTCTGAACTGCAATGTTCTTGGGATTACTGGTTGAAGCATCAAAGCCATCCAAACCACCTATCAAGGCATAGCCCAGCAGGTGCCCCCTATCAACTGCATGTGTATAGGCTCCCTTTAGATTCTTAACCTGATGCCATCCTGGTGGCGTCCAAGAGGTAGATCCATTTCCAGTTTCTTCACGATTCTTATACTGCCGAGTCGCTTTGGATAAGATGGCATTGGCAACAGTTGGAACTGTTTCTTTTCCCACTGTCTTTGTTTTATTATCCGCATAGGGTTTGCTGGAAACCTTGGCATCTAGATTGGTTTTATTGCCATTGACAATGAAGGCCCCTGCTCCATTCCACTCGAGCCCCCCCTTGATTTGATTTTTGATTGACTCAGTTAAGACACTTTCAGCTAGCTCCTGACTGGGAGCTTCTGAAGCTTGTTTTTTCTGACTAACCTTGGTTCTAGGGGTGTTTGGCGCTGTCTGCATCTGCTTGATATAGTAGCTTCCAGCAGCCAAGAGTAAGAATATAAGTAACCCGATCAGAGCTTGTCTTGTTTTTTTGTCCATTTTTCTCCTTATTTCTTTAGAAAAAGACTGGTCTCCCAGTCTAATTTCCTGTAAATTTGCTAATCAATTCCTGCCACTTTGCTGGAGACAAGATTGCCCATGGATCCTGTCCCTTTCCTAGGATGCCATAACCAACCATCAAGCCGATTCCTAAAGCCAGAAAGCCTAGCAATAGTACGATAAAAATCAACAGTAAACGACGGAGTACATAGCGTAAGTTTTTATTCTTCTTCATCATTTGCCTCGATTCGCTGAATCTTCGCTCCTAGCTGAGCCAATTTCTCATGGAAACGGTAGTAACCTCTATCAAGGTGGACTAACTTACCAACAACTGTTTCTCCCTGCGCCACCAGACCTGTCAAAATCAAAGCAGCACTAGCGCGAAGGTCCGTTGATAGAACTTCTGCACCCTGTAAAGCCTGTCCCCCAACAATACGAGCTGTGTCACGGATAATCTCTGAATGCAAGCCCATACGGCGCATTTCCTCTAAGTGTTGGAAGCGATTCTCAAACACCGTTTCCACCATGGTGGATTCCCCTTTTGCGACTGTCATCAGAGCTGTAAATTGCGCCTGCATATCTGTTGGAAATCCTGGGTGCGGTAAAGTTTTTACATGAACAGCCTTGAGATTTTCAAGTTGAGAACGAACACGGATGCCTTCTGACTCCTCTGTCACTTCAACACCCATTTCAAGTAGTTTTGAAATTAAGGGGCGATTGTGCTCCCAAACTGCATCACGAACGAGGACATCGCCACCTGTCATAGCTGCAGCCACCATAAAGGTTCCTGCTTCGATACGGTCCTGTACCACATTATGAGTTGTTCCATGGAGTTCCTCAACACCAGTCACTGTGATTGTTTCGGTACCAGCTCCCTTGACCTTGGCTCCCATTTCATTAAGGAGAATAGCGAGGTCAACAATTTCCGGCTCACGCGCAGCATTTTCAATGACCGTCACACCGTCAGCTAGAGTTGCCGCCATCATGAGGTTTTGTGTTGCGCCGACACTTGGGAAGTCCATGTAGATATGAGCGCCATGCAGGCGTTCTGCCTTGGCTTCGATGTAACCAGCTGTCTGGGTAATCTTTGCCCCCATAGCTTCCAAACCTTTGAGGTGGAGGTCGATGGGACGACTCCCGATGGTACATCCCCCTGGCATAGAAACTTTGGCATGGCCTACACGAGCAAGGATTGGTCCCAAGACAACGATGGATGCCCGCATCTTGCTGACATACTTGTATGGAGCTTCCTCCGTGATATCACCAGTCGCATCAACCTCGACAACATGAGCTTCCTCATCAAAGTCCACCTTGGCATTCAGACCTCGAACCACTTGATTCATGGTGAAAACATCTGACAAGATTGGGACATTCTGCAAGACTGTCTTACCCTTGCTTGCTAGAATAGTCGCTGCCAACAAGGGCAAGACTGCATTCTTTGCTCCCTCGATCGTCACACTCCCGACCAGACGATTATCCCCGCCTTGAACCACAATTTTTTCCATAGTTGTTTCCTTTACTTTTGATTTTATAATAGTCCTCTAAGTGCTTCTTGCCACAGTTGGTACAAACTGATAAAGAATGAACTCAAGATGTAGCCCATCACAATACTAAAGAAGCCTACCAACAAACGAACTTTTTTTGTGTTAGTAGCGGTCACTTTTATAACCTTTTCCCATCTCACAAGATCCTTCAAAAGGTAAAAACTCAAATAAATAAAGAGTATATGACTACTTAGAGTGAATAATAATTGAACCATTTGACTATTATACCATCTTATCCGCTTGCGCGCTAGTTTTCAATTTTTCTACGAATTAGGGATTGTTTTTAAGGTAATCAATTGCATCCTGCAAAGTCTTAACGGGAACGATTTTCATCTCTGTTTTGATCGTTTTAGCAGCTTCTAGAGCTGTTTCATAGTTGCTTTTAGCATTTGGATCTGCTTTTTTTGCTTCCTCAGTGACTGGATTGTCAGGAGCAAAAAAGATGTTGGCTCCCTGACGAGAGGCTGCAACTACTTTTTTGTCAATTCCACCGATGTCGCCAACATTTCCATCGCGATCAATGGTTCCCGTTCCCGCAACAATGCGGCCATTACGAAGTCCTGGATCTGCTATCTGGGTGTAGATAGCGAGACTAAACATGAGACCTGCACTTGGCCCACCGATACCAGCTGTGGAGAAGCGAATTGGAACGTCACTGGTCACTTCCGTACGGTCAATCAAACCAATCCCAATACCGTTTTTCCCGTTTTCAAGAGTGATAATTTTACCTTCTGCAGACTTGACTTTTCCGTCTTCCTCATAGGTTACCTTGACCGTATCTCCTAATTGTTGAGAATTAACATAGTCGACCAAGTCTTTTGAACTGTCAAATGTTTTGTCATTAACAGCCGTCACGGTGTCTGCTATGTTCAGAATGCCCTTAAAAGTTGAATTGTCCGTCACGGTCAAGACGTAGACTCCCAGATACTTGAGTTCGATATCCTTTCCAGCCGTCTTCAATCCTTGATACTTGGCCATGTTTTGAGAAGTTTGCATGTAGAACTGATTGATCCGCATAAACTCTGCATCAGTAGAGCCACCCGTAGTCTCCTTGGCACTTCTAATATCTGTGAAAGGTGTTAACCAAGCATAGACAAGATGCGATAGGGTTGCGTGTCGAATACCGACTGTTACAAACTGGTAAGCTCCTGCTTCTGTGTCTTCTGTTTCATTGACTTTCAAAACGCGACGAATATCTTCCGCTCCACCTGGAACTTCTATGTAGTAAGGTAAAGGTACTACAAAGGCTAAAAAGGTCAATACTAGTGCTAGGATGACATATAAGGGCCATCTAGTTTTTTTCTTCATGTTCTAATTCCTCCACAACACTGTTTGGGACATATTGCTGAATCTCCTGACCAAACTTCAAAAGTTCTCTCATGGCTGAAGAACTAATATAAAGATGCTCTGGGCGACTATATAGGTAAATGGTTTCGATTTCTGGAGCCAGTTGATGATTGTAGTAGTCAAAACTAGACTCATATTGCAAGTCGGTGGCATTTCGCAAGCCACGGACAAGGGTTTTGGCTCCCAGTCTCCTTGCAACTTCGACTACCAATTCATCATGAGAAGCCAGCACCTCTACACTACCTAAATGCGCCACAGCTTTTTCGACTGCTCGTTTGCGATTTTCAACAGGGAGAAAACCTTGTTTGTGGGGATTGTAGAACACCCCGACATAAAGCTTATCAAAGAGTTTGCTGGCGCGTTCAATGATGTCCAGATGTCCATTTGTCATCGGATCAAATGATCCTGTAAATAATCCAATTTTATCTGACATAGACCGTCACCTTACTAATCCCATATATTTTTTCCTTCCAGATGCCTAAGCAGGCGATTTCTTCTGGTAGTTCTACAGACTTATCGGTTTCGCAGACAACCATGACCTCTTCGGAGAAAAGGTTTCTTTCTGCCATTTTTTCGATATCTGCAACGATTTGTTCCTTGGCATAGGGAGGGTCTAAAAAGACCAGGTCAAAGGGATCATTCACATGCTCCAAGGCTCGTTCAGCCTCCATCTTTAAGAGCTGAAATTTGGAAACTTCCTTGGTCATTTGGATATTTTCAGCGATGATACCTTGTGCCTTTCGATCCCGTTCCACTAAGACAGCATGGGACATCCCACGCGAGACTGCCTCAATGGATAAACCACCACTGCCAGCATAGAGATCCAAGACACGACCACCCTCAAAATAGGGACCTATCATGTTAAAGATAGCTCCACGCACCTTATCCGATGTCGGCCTCGTCGTCTTGCCTTCTAGCGTCTTGAGGGGTCGCCCCCCGTAGATTCCTGATACGATTTTCATACCGTTTATTATACCAAATTATAGGCAAAAAGAGAAAGAAAACCGAACCTTGCGGTTCGATTCTCTACAAAATATTTTCATACGTATCGCGAACTTCTTGAGGCCAAACACTGGTCTGGACCTCTCCGATGTGTTTCTTACGAAGAAGGAACATGGCCATCCGAGACTGTCCAATCCCCCCACCGATTGTCAATGGAAAAAGACCGTTGAGCAGTGCCTTATGCCATTCCAACTCCAGACGATCTTCGTCTCCTGTAAGAGCCACTTGGCGACGAAGGGTATCTTCATCTACCCGAATCCCCATTGAGGAAAGCTCAAAGGCACAGCCAAGAGATTCGTTCCAAACTAGAATATCCCCATTTAACCCTTTGTAGCCATTTTCAGACTCTGTTGTCCAGTCATCATAGTCAGGTGCGCGGCCGTCATGAGGTTTTCCGTCAGGCAATTCCCCACCAATACCAATCAAGAAGACTGCCCCGAATTCTTTACAGATTGCATTTTCACGCTCTTTTGGTGTCAAGTCTGGGTAACGTTCTACCAACTCTTCTGTATGGATAAAGGTGATTTGTTTTGGCAAGATGGATTCGATATCATAGCGAGCTTCTACTGCTAGCTCTGTTAGACGAATAGCCTTGTAAATCTTCTCAACGGTTTCTTTGAGATAGGCGATATTGCGTTGACCATTTGGGATAACCTTCTCCCAGTCCCACTGATCCACATAAACTGAGTGGGTCGCGTCGAGCGAATCTTCGTCTGGACGAAGGGCCTTCATGTGAACAAACAGACCCTCACCTTCACCGAAACCAAAACGAGCCAAGGTGTGACGTTTCCATTTGGCAAGTGAGTGAACGACTTCATAAGTTTCATCTGGAATCTGCAAAACCTTGACAGACACTGGATTTTCGACACCTGACAGGTTGTCCTGCATCCCATCCCCGACCTTGCTCAAGATAGGACCTTGAACTTCAACAACTTCTAACTTATCTTTCAAATACTGGGTAAAAGTGTTTTTGACAAAGGAAATTTCTTCTTGTTGATGAATAAAACTTTTCTTCATAAACAGCTCCTCAAAAATTAGTTAAAAGCATTATACACCTATTTCCAAGAAAAGAAAAGAGTAAATAAGAAAAAGTCAGTGCTCTTTTGAACACTGACTCTGTTATTCATTAATCGTTTCGACCAAAGATTCGTAAGATGCTAAGGAAGAGGTTGATAAAGTCTAGATAGATGCTAAGCGCCATTGAGATGACCCAACCTGTCGCTACTTGTCCTCGTGACTGTTCATAAACATAGCGAATCTTTTGGTTGTCCCAAGCAATCAAACCTGAGAAAACCAAGACCATGGCAATACTAATCATGTAGTCAAAGAAGCTATTGGCTAAAAATAGATTCACAACCATGGCAATGATGAGACCAACAAGCGCCGCCATCAAAGCTCGGCCCATTCCACTCAAATCTTTCTTGGTGAAAATTCCGATTGCCGCCATGACAAAGAAGAGAAGGGCACTGGATACAAAGGCTGATAAGACGGTCCCAGGTGTATAGAAGGCTACGACAAAACTCAGCGTAAAGCCATTTAAAACAGAATAAACTAAAAATACTGGGAGAGCTGCTGGACTATTTTTGGCAGCCATGCTACTTGCAACAAAGACTAGAGCAAGTTCTGCAAAAGTTGCAATAATCAGCCAGAGACGGCCATGCGTTAAAAAGTAGACCAATTGGGACTGAAAGACTGTCAACATCAAAGCTGACACGAGAGCTGATAGACCAATCCCAAGTCCCACAAAAGCATAAACCTTAGCGTAAAATTGATTGAGACCTGAACGTTCTTGAATAATCGTTTGATTCATTCTGATTCTCCTTTTTCTATAAATATGTCTTGATTATAACAAAGTTTTTATAAATTAGCTGAAATAAAACATCAAAATACCTGCGGCAACCGCCACATTGAGACTTTCCGCTCGACCTTTCATGCCTATATGAACCAGCTGATCAGCACTCTCAGCCATGACAGAACTAATCCCCTGCCCTTCATTTCCCATGACTAAAACAAAGTTCTCTAGTGAAGAAAGCTCACGATAATCCTTTGACTCTCTCGATAAGGTCGTTGCCAGAATGGGCAAATTGCTCTTCTTTGTCTCTTCTACAAAGGTGGCAAGAGGCAGACGATAGATGGGCAAGTGAAAATGACTTCCTTGCATGGAACGCAGGGTCTTAAGACTGTAGATATCTGCTGACTTGTCTGAAACAATGACTCCTGTAAAACCTGCCGCATCCGCCGTCCGAATCATGGTGCCCACATTACCAGGATCTTGAACATCCTCTAAAAATAGATACTTGCCCTGATGGAGATCAGGCAGTCCCACTTCTTCTTTTTGAATCACTGCAACAATCCCTTGAGGAGTTTGCGTATCTGCCAAATCTAGCAAAATCTCCTCTGAAACCCAGATAGTTTGAGGAAAAGCAGCTAGCTGATCTCGGTAACTTTCTAGGGCAAAGACCTTTTCAATCGTCACTCCTGCTTGAACAGCTTCTTCAAACAAGTGCCAGCCCTCAATCAAATAAGCAGACTTTCGATATTTTTTTTGATGTAATTTCTTGGCATTTTTTACCACAGAATTGGCTTTTGAGGTTATAATAGTCATAGAAACATTATAACACAATCAAAGGGGTTTGGTATGCAAAAGGTTAGAATGATTGCCCAAGGCAGGGTGCAGGGTGTTGGTTTTCGTTGGGGTGTTTATACTTTAGCTCTTGAAATCGGTGGCATCACTGGTCGTGTCTGGAATAACGATGATGGAACAGTCGAAATCCTTGCTCAAGCAGATTCCTCCGCCACTATGGCAAAATTTATCCAAGAAATCCGAAAAGGTCCGACACCTTTTTCAAAAGTTACCTATCTAGATGTACAAATGAGCAACTTTTCATCCTATTCTGACTTCAAAGTCGCAAATTAGGTCTCTAGAACTATTGTATATTTTACAAAAAAACAGTAGAATAGAAAGGTATAATTTTTAAAGAAGGAATGAAAACATTGAAATCTATTAAACGTTTTGCCCTCTCTGCTATGGGAGTGGCTATGCTACTCGTCTTGACAGGCTGTGTCCAAGTAGACAAAGCAACAGGACAACCTACAGGATTGATTTGGAATACCATCGGAGCACCAATGGCTGAAGCTATCAAGTACTTCGCTACTGATAAAGGTCTAGGCTTTGGTGTGGCTATCATTATCGTAACTATTATCGTACGCTTGATTATCTTGCCACTCGGTATCTACCAATCATGGAAGGCAACGCTTCACTCTGAAAAGATGAATGCCCTCAAACACGTACTCGAACCACATCAAACACGCCTCAAAGAGGCAACAACTCAGGAAGAAAAACTAGAAGCACAACAAGCTCTCTTTGCTGCACAAAAAGAAAACGGCATCAGCATGTTCGGTGGTGTAGGATGCTTCCCTCTCCTCATTCAAGCGCCTTTCTTCTCTGCTATCTACTTTGCAGCCCAATACACTGATGGAGTAGCTAGCTCTACCTTCTTGGGTATCGATCTTGGTTCACCAAGTCTGCTCCTTGTCGCCTTCGCTGGTATCCTCTACTATCTCCAATCACTCCTCTCACTTCACGGAGTAGAAGACGAGATGCAAAGAGCACAGCTCAAGAAAATGATTTACATGAGCCCACTCATGATTGTCTTCTTCTCCTTCTTCGCACCAGCCAGTGTGACCCTTTACTGGGTTGTCGGTGGTTTCATGATGATTCTCCAACAGTTCATCGTTAACTATGTTGTTCGTCCAAAACTTCGTCAAAAAGTACGTGAAGAATTTGCCAAAAATCCACCAAAAGCAAGTTCAGCATCAACTACAGGCGGGCGAAAAGATATCACTCCTAACCAAGCAACTGCAATTACGACTACTAAGAAACATAAAAAACGTAATGCTGGTAAACAACATTCTAGAAAATAAGGTAACGGCTTAGCTGAAAGGCTAGGCCTTTTCTGCATCACAAAAGCCTGATGTTCCCATCAGGCTTCTTTTTATCCATGTACACGCTTCATATAGTCTTGATAGCTTTCTGTATCCATGAGTTTTTTGGCATTCTTGACACGGTCTGCTGTTGGTGGTTTTACCCCTTCAAGTGAGTATGGAATTCCAAGTTCACGCCACTTGAATTCTCCCATAGTGTGATAAGGTAGGATTTCAAACTTGTCAACGTTTTTGAGGGTTTTGACGAATTTACCGAGTTCAATCAAGTCCTCATCTCTGTCTGTCAAGCCTGGAACCAGCACATGGCGAATCCACACAGGCTTCCCAATGTCTGATAGATATTTTGCACAGGCCAAGATGTTTTTATTGGTTTGGCTGGTAACAATCCTGTGTTGTTCGTCGTTGATCTCCTTGATATCCAAGAGAACCAAATCTGTCACAGCCATGAGTTTATTAAACTTTTCGAGATAACGTGGTTTATTACGGAACGGAAGGGCACAGGTATCCAAGGTACAGTGGATTCCTTTTTCCTTGGCCTTGGTAAAGAGGGCAATCAAGAAATCAATCTGCAAGAGGGCTTCTCCACCACTGACAGTGATTCCTCCCTTGTCTCCCCAGAAACCACGGTAGCGAAGGGCTTCTGTCAAGACATCGTCTACTGTCCGTCTTCGTGATTTATTGGTCTCCATAGCCCATGTATCGGGGTTATGGCAGTATTGGCAACGCATCTGACAGCCCTGCAAAAAGACAATAAACCGAATCCCAGGGCCATCTACCGCCCCAAAACTCTCTGTCGAATGCACCATCCCTGTCACTTGTCCATAGTCAATTGTTTCTTCAGACATATCGTCACCTTCCTTGAAACCGTTTTATAGTTTTATTATATCACGAGTAAGGTGAAAAACAAGGTTTTTTTGTCTATTTTTTAGAAAGCAATCTGTTTTTCACTTTCATTTTCAATTTCTTTTAATGATCCGATTCAAAATCAAAACCATACAAGGTTGCGAAATAGTCCTCAGGGTGCTCTGCACGGCGGATTTGGCGGGCTTTTCCTTCTTCGGTATAGAGAATTTCTGCCGAGCGTAGTTTGGCATTGTACTGATAACCCATGGAGAATCCATGTGCACCTGTATCATGAATCACCAGTAAATCACCGATTTCTGTATAAGGTAGTTCGCGATTAATGGCAAATTTATCATTGTTTTCACAGAGTGAACCAACCACATCTACCACCTCAACAGGTTCATCTGGATGAGTCAGATTGGTGATATGGTGGTAGGCTCCATACATGGCGGGGCGCATGAGGTTGACTGCTGAGGCGTCCACGCCCAGATAGGTACGATAGGTTTTTTTCTTATGAGTGACTCTTGTGATCAAAGCTCCGTGAGGAGCTAACATAAAGCGGCCTAATTCGGTGAAAATCTTGACCTGACCAAGACCTGCTGGCGTAAGAACTTCTTCATAAACCTTACGCACACCTTCACCAATCATCGCAATATCATTCGGCTCCTGGTCTGGGCGATAGTTGACTCCGATTCCGCCGGAAAGATTGATAAAGTCTAGCGAAATACCCAACTTTTCCTTGATTTCAACAGCCAATTCAAAGAGCTGACGTGCCAACTCTGGATAGTAGAGATGGGTCACGGTATTGGATGCTAGGAAGGAATGAATCCCAAAAGTCCTAGCTCCTTTTTCCTTCAAAATCGCAAAGGCTTCAAAAAGCTGGCCCTTGGTCATCCCAAACTTGGCCTCCCCAGGGTTGTCCATGATATCTGTTCCTAGCTCAAAAACACCTCCAGGATTGTAACGACAAGAGATAATTTCTGGAATACCTGCCGCTCGCTCCAGATGTTCAATATCTTCAAAGGCATCCAAGTTAATAGTTGCACCCAATTCACGCGCATAGGCATATTCCTTGTCAGGCGTGTTGTTAGAAGAGAACATGATTTCAGAACCGGGGAAATCCAGTTTGTGGCTCATCAAGAGCTCCACGTAACTAGAACAGTCCACACCACAACCTTCCTCTTGGAGGATTTTCAAGATGGCTGGAGTTGGAGTGGCCTTAACTGCAAAATATTCTTTGAATCCCTTATTCCAAGAAAAGGCTTTGTTGACGGCTCTTGCTTTTTCACGAATCCCCTTCTCGTCATACAAGTGGAAGGGAGTCGGGAACTCTGCAACAATTGTTTCTAAATCTTCACGGCTGATAAATGGTGTTTTCATAAGCATCCTTCTATTCTGTTTGCAAAGAAAGGCTGGGACAATCGTTCCAACCTTTAGTTCTATCTCTTATTTGTCTTCGTCAAAGATATTTCCAATCTCAACATCGATGGATTGGTTCTTAACATCAATATTGGTTACTTTCAAGAGTGACTTGTAATCAAACTGCTTTTCACGTTCTTCTTGGGCATTGTCTGCAAAGACTGCGACACCAGCTAGTTCAGAGTCGAACTCACGCAAGAGACTAATCATCCCGTTGACCGTTCCGCCACCTTTCAAGAAGTCATCCACAATCAAGACACGACTGCCTGCCTTGAGGCTACGTTTTGAAAGGAACATTTTCTCAATGCGGTCACCGCTGGAACCTGATACGTAGTTGACACTGACCGTTGAACCTTCG
The DNA here is from genome assembly GCF_024295825.1 of Streptococcus sp. CF10-1. Lineage (GTDB taxonomy): Bacteria > Bacillota > Bacilli > Lactobacillales > Streptococcaceae > Streptococcus. Next base: position 144,302 of record NZ_JANCPQ010000005.1, read on the forward strand.
GTAATTTTCAAGTCACGGCGCACAATGACAAATGGAACATTGAGGACATTGGCAACTGCATTTGCGAGTGGCACACCTTTTGTTGCTACTGTCATAACGGCATCGATTTTTTGGTCCATAAAGCTCTTGGCAATGATACGCCCAATATTTTTTAAAATGGCAGGTGTACTGAGCAAATCAGACAGGTAGATGTAACCACCTGGCAAAATACGGTCGCTTTCTGAAAGTTTGTCACGCAAGTCTGCGATCATTTCTTTGGCTTCATGACTAGAGATTGATGGTGTAAAGATAACGCCACCACCTGCTCCAGTTACAGTCTGAATATGACCGATTTCGATTTCCTCAAAGGCACGCTTGATAATCACAATGTCCTCTGAAATCGATGATTTAGCAGATTCGTACTTTTCTGCAAAGGTATTGAGACTTGTTAGTTTGTATGGATTATTAATCAAATAGTTGGAAATGACAACCATCCGATCACTTCTTCTTAATTTCATTTTTATTTACCATTCCATTTAATTTTGATATTTTATCCATTATACCACATTCACATAAAAAAACGAACATTATTGCGTAAAAAATGCTCGTTTTTCTTAAATTATTAATCTAAATCTGGTTTATAGAAGGAACGATTGTCCATAGCGAAGATTTTATTGGTCATCTCTCCTTTGTCCACCAAAGCTAGAGCTGTTGACATCATCATCATGCTGGCATCTAGATTGTCAATCATATGGATAATCTCTGCCTCCATAATGCGCGGACGGACTGGACTTCCATACTCCAGTAAGCCATGGTGACTGAGGATGACATGGCGCAGTAGCACCACTTCTTCCCTAGTATCATCGATGCCTAGTTCCATGACAGTCTTGGTAATTTCGCTATCGATGAGGGCGATATGACCGATGAGATTGCCTCGCACTGTGTACTCTGTCTGGTCTGGTCCCGTCAACTCAATAACCTTGGCCAAGTCATGCAACATAATTCCCGCATAGAGGAGGCTCTTGTTGAGCTGAGGATAAATCTCACTAATGGCATCTGCCAAGCGCACCATGGTTGCTGTATGATAGGCCAAACCCGTTTCAAAGGCGTGGTGGTTGGTCTTGGCAGCTGGATAGGAGTAGAATTCCTTATCATACTTGGTGTAGAGACTGCGAACGATACGCTGCCAGATAGGATTTTCAATCTTGAAAATCATTTGTGACATGTAGTCACGGATTTCCTTGACATCAACTGGCGACTTGACCTTGAAATCAGCTGGATCATTGGGTTCCCCAGGCTGAGGCAAGCGGAGAGTAATTTGATTGACTTGAGGAGTGTTGTTGTAAACTTCTCGACGTCCCTGCATGTGGACTACTTTCCCTGCGGTAAAGGCCTCAACGTTATGAGGTTGGGCATCCCAGAGCTTCCCTTCAATCTCGCCACTATCATCTTGGAAGGTAAAGGCTAGGTAGTTTTTCCCAGCACGCGTCTGTCTTAGGTCAGCTGACTTAATCAGGTAAAAACCTTCAAACAGCTCATCTTTTTTCATGTGACTAATCTTCATATTCTTCCTCATCTTCTTGGAAATGGAGTAGATCAAGCGCAGGCTCACCTTCTGATAATTCAATGTGACGGAGCGTCCGCTCGATAGCTGTGGTACGACGGTTTAATAATTCATCAATATTGCCAGAGGCATGTTGGAGATGCTTTTGTGCCTTGACCAGAATGCCTCCGAACTTGCCAAACTCGGTCTTGACGCTGGCAAGAGTCTTGCTGATATGGTCGGCACTCTTTTGGATATTGAGAGTCTTGAAGCCAACTGATAGAGAGTTAAGCAGGGCTGATAGGGTACTTGGGCCAGCAACAATAATCTGCTCCTCCCGTCTCAAATCATCAAAGAAGACCGGATTGCGAACAATCTCTGAGTAGAGTCCCTCTGTCGGAACAAACAAGACTCCAAAATTGGTCGTCCGCGGTGGCGCTATGTACTTGCTCTTGATATCCTTGGCAAAGCGCTTGACGATTGCTAGGAGTGACTTACGACAGCGTTCGATTTCGTCCTTATCGCCTGCTTCATAAGCTTCTTCTAAGCGGTAATAATCCGCCAGTGGAAACTTGGAGTCAATCGGTAAGTAGACATATTCCTGGTCGCCTTGCCCAGGTAACTTGATGGCGTACTCTACTCGCTCGCTGGAGTTCTCAACCGTAGCGTATTCTCTTTCGTACTGGGCAGGTGTCATGATGTCTTCGATGATTTGCCCCAGTTGCAATTCACCCAGAATCCCTCGCGTCTTGGTTCCAGAGAGAACCTTGTTAAGTGCACCAACATCACGGGCAACTGTCTGCATCTCTCCAAGGCCACGATTGACAGACTCCAGTTGCTTGGAAACTGTCTCGAAGGAAGCCTGCAAGCGCGTCTGTAAGGTCTTTTCCAACTTTTCCTCGACCGTCTGACGCATTTGTTCCAAACGTTGCTCATTTGATTCCTGCAAGGCTTGAAGGCGTTGGTCTGTCTTATCTCTGGTTTGAAGGAGATTCTCGTTCATCTCCTGTCTAACTTGAGTCAGGCCTTGGTGCAACTCCATTCGCACTTCTTGCAAACGGTCGCTGACAGCCACTTCCAAGTCTTTTTGGTCTAACTGACTGGCTTGTCTGGCTTGGTCAAAGCGGTAATCCAGTTGATCTGAAAGATTGTCTGCTTGATCCTCCAAACTCTTGGCTAGGTACTTGTCTTGCTTATCCTGCCTTTGCCAAATGAGAAAGAGTCCAACTAGGTTGGCAATTAATAATAGTAGTAATACAGTCTCCATCCTACCTCCTGTCCTTGCTATGCAAGACAACCACATAGCCATCTGGGCAAGTTACCGAAACTTCCCTATCTATATATTCGTTAGAAGTGTATACTTTTTTAAAGAAAAAATTCTCCTCTGTCAATTCGTACTTGGCACCAAGAATAGTCAGCTGGCTATCCCGAACTGGCATAAAGGCAAGATAGTCGTAGTCCGAGCGGGGCTCTAGTTGACTGGTTCCTTCTGGACAATAGGCAATCACATTTTGCCCATCCTCAATCGCTATCTGGCGCATATAGGGTACCAATTTGGGATTGCTAGGCAGAAAAACATTAGCCAGCATATGGTCAATACGACCACCAAGAGCACCGAAAATAGTTACCTGGGCCTGAGGATTTTGTTTAAAGATGGTCAAGAGAGCCAATTCCAGATCCGTATCATCTTTTTCTGGCTGGGCTTGGATAAAGCGCTGGGCACGATTTTGAATCAACTGACGTTCGTCTGCAGTCACCGAATCAAAATCCCCAACTGCTAGAGTGAGAGGAAGATCTTCTTCCAAGACCCAGAGCGAACCGCGATCCACACCGACAAAGCAATCAAAATCCGTCCGATAATGACTGCGTTCTCCGCCAGCAAAAACCGCTACTTTAGTCCAATTGTTTTCTGAGAGTTTGCACTCGTTCATTGACATCTCCCTTAAAGACATAGGACCCTGCTACAAAAACGGTCGCACCAGCTTCTTTAGCTTGAGCAATGGTTTGGTCATCAATCCCACCATCGACTTCAACTTCAAAGCTCAAACCTTTTTCCTCACGAAGGGCAACTAACTCTCGAACCTTGTCCATGGTTTCAGGCAGAAAGGCTTGTCCTCCAAATCCAGGATTCACTGTCATGACCAAGACTTGATCAACTAGGTGAAGAACGTGCTTAACGGCTTCAACAGGCGTACCAGGATTGATAACAACCGAAGGTTTGACACCAAGAGAGCGAATCTTTTGAAGTGCTCCATGAATATGAGGTGTTGCTTCTACATGGATGCTGATGATATCCGCTCCCGCACGCGCAAAGTCTTCTACATGATGTTCAGGATTTGCTACCATCAAGTGGCAGTCAAAGACCATCTTGCTATGAGGACGAAGAGCTTCGACCACACCTGCACCAAAACTGATTTGTGGTACAAAGTGCCCATCCATGATATCGATATGGGCATATTCTGCACCAGTTGCTTCTAGGCGTTTGATTTCACGTTCAAAGTTGGCATAATCTGCTGCCAGAATTGACGGAGCAATCTTGTATTGAGACATGGGTTTCTCCTTATTTTGGAATTTTTTTGCTGACTTTTTTATAGGTTTCTCTGCGATTTTCAATTTCACTGAGGAATTGCAGGTAGTTGTCAAAACGGAAGGTTGCAATGACACCTTCTTCTACAGCTGGCTTAACCACACAGGACGGCTCATGGGTATGGGTACAAGTACGGAACTTGCAATCTCGACTGACACTGGCAATCTCTGGAAAGGCCTGATTGAGGTCTTCAGCCGTTGACACTTCATAATCCAGTGATGAAAAGCCTGGTGTGTCCGCAATTTTACCCCCATTGAGGTTGTAAAAACTAACAGCTCGAGTGGTATGGCGACCACGACCTAGACTGTCTGAGATCTCTCCTGTTTCAAGATTGAGATCTGGTGCGATTTTATTGAGGAGGGTTGATTTTCCAACACCAGTCTGCCCCATAAAGACCGTCACTTTCCCTGTCAACAGGGGCAGGAGTTCCTCCTTACTGGTCACAAAGTCATAACCAATGGCACGATAGGTTTGTTGGTAAAAACTTAATTCTTCGCTATCTTCCAGCAAATCCATTTTGGAAATATAGACGATGGGATGAATGCCCTTGTGTTCCAAAAGAACCAAGAAACGATCCAACAAGTTGCTGTTGAAGTCCGGTTCCTTGACGGACATGATCACCACAGCTTGGTCAATATTGACAATAGGTGGACGAACCAGACTGTTTTTCCGTTCGTGAATTTTGAGGATATAACCTTCTGAATTTTCCTCGGCAGAAAAGTCTACCCAGTCTCCGACATAAGGTGTGTGGCCTTTTTTACGAAAATTCCCTCGCGCACGCGTCTGGTAAACTTGACCCTCACTCTCCACATAGTAGAAGCCCGCCAAGGCTTTAATGATTTGTCCCTTCATCTTAGAGCCCTTGTCCTTTGAGCGCATCAGCTAGGCTAGCAAATTCTTCCAAGCTGAGAGCTTCTCCACGTACACTTGGTGACAAACCTGCTTGATCCAAAGCCTTGGTCAACTTTTCCTTGACTTCATCAGTCTTGCCAAAGTAGCCTGTCAGGTTATTCCATAAGGTCTTGCGACGATGAGTGAAGCTAGCCTTGGAAACCTTAAAGAAGAAGTTCTCATCTTTTACTGCTACAGCCGGCTCTGGACGGCGTACCATTTTCAAAATGGCTGAGTCCACGTTTGGGGCTGGCACAAAGACCGTACGAGGCACGATGAAGGCAACCTTGGCTGTCATATAATACTGCACAGCAATCGACAAACTACCGTAAGCCTTGGTATTTGGCTGTGCTGAGATGCGATCCGCCACTTCTTTTTGCATCATGACCACAAACTCACTAAAAGGAATCCCACTCTCGATCAAGTGCATGAGAATAGGCGTTGTGATATAGTAGGGCAAGTTGGCAACTACCTTAATCGGCAGGTCTGGATTTTTGAAATTCTGGATATGCTGAGCTAGGTCAACTTTGAGAATGTCCTCGTTGACTACTGTTACATTGTCAAAATCACGCAGGGTATCTGCCAAAATCGGTACCAAACGGTGGTCGATCTCAAATGCCATGACTTGAGCTGCACGCTCAGCCAAAAATTCTGTCAAGGCACCAATCCCTGGCCCGATTTCGATGACATTAACCTGATCATCAATTTCAGCTGTATCCACGATTTTTTGAAGGATATTGGTATCCGTCAGGAAATTTTGCCCGAAGGACTTTTTAAAGGTAAAACCGTGACGCTCCAGCACTGCCTTGGTCACGCTATAATCTGCAATTCTCATTCATTCTCTTTTCTAATATGAACGACGATATATCCAAACAAAATCATTTCCTCTAGAGCCCTGATGAATCAGGTCTTTTAAATAAACATTTGGATTCGTCAGTTCTTTTGTTTCCGTATTATAACTTGTTATTGTCTTTCCACCATGTCGAAGAAACCATTCCGTATCCAATCCAGACAGATATCTATCCTTTTGAAGAAAACTACAAAGCTCCTCAACTGTCATATCCTCCGGGATATCAAGGTCCATCTGATGAGAAAAAACATCATCCCCCATGCAGATAGACTCTCTGTCAACTTATATTGTCATTTCGATCTGTCCTTATAAGTTTCTATTTTAATGCTATCAAAATAGATAATCCTAGAAATAAATCAACTATAATATATCGTCATATATACGAGGAACTATTTAACATCCCTTAACTTATCCTGGCTTCTTCCATTTTCATTAGGAACACATCAAACAACTCCATATACGGAATTTTCACTCACTATTGAAACAACTTGTAAAATCTGTTCTATTTTTTAAAATCTTTATCATTCATCGTTTGAAAAAGTCAATTGCTCAAGTAAGGCATAGAGTTTTTTCTGCTCTTCTTCTTCGTAAGCAGATCTATTTGCTTTTACTTCCCTGCATTTCTCGTCATACAAAAAACCGTCATATCCGTCTTCTGTAGATAAGGCTGTGTAGACTTTCGCCATTTCTTCAGGACTAATCGAAAATCTTGACTTGATTTTATAAAGATTTTTCATAAAAGCGCTGAGGTGATTATAGCGGCGCATATCTACTTTGACATTGGTCACACGAATTGCCTGAATTTTAATATCTTTCCAATGTTTCCGCATATAAAGCGACAGCATCAACAAGGCTAATTTATTCTGATAATAAGTCTTAGCAGGACTGTAATATTTTTGACCAGCTAAATTTTCAAAATCAAGTTTCATGAAGGGATAAAGCACTAGCCCCTGGGAAGAAATATTAATAATCCGTCCACTCTCTGACTTTTCCAACAAACCTTTCAACAGGAAAGAAAGCAGGAAGGGCGCAACAACATTGGTCGCAAATTGTTTTTCTAATCCATCCTTAGTCATGATGGGCTTTTTGACTGATAAATCAAAGTCAGCTGCATTGTTAATTAGAACGTCTAGAACGTCTTCTTTTTGAATATACTGTTCCGCTGCTTTCCTGACACTCTTCATATCAGATAAATCAGCCAAGATATAATCTACATGTGGATTTCCTGTCTGCTGACGAATTTCCTCACAAGCTTGCTCGGCAGCCTCTTGCCGCCTACAAAATAGGGTCACTGACCACCCTTTCTCAGCTAACTGCCTTGCAGCTTGATAGCCGATACCACTGTTACCACCGGTAATAATTACTTTTTCCATTTTTTACTCCTTTAAACTGAATATTTTGTCATAACTTCTTCCACTTCTGCTAAGGTCACCCCAAATAACTCTAATCGTTTGAGGAGTTGCTTGCCGTTGGAATAGCCAATGCGGAGCTGTTCGCCTAGATACTCTCGGCGCCTACGACTGTCTGCTCCCGCTAAGAAACCTAGGCGAATCAAGTCACTACGACTAATGTCAAACTCGTTCTCGTTTTCAAATTGCTCTGTCACCTGGGCCAGCGCTGTTTTTAGGTCTTCATAGCTGGCGTGTTCGATTCCCAGAGAACGTCCCTTGGACTTGGATTTGGGAACAGCCTCATCTCGCTTGAGAAAGGCATGCTGCGCCGTCGGAATAGCCGTCATAATCATGCGACGAATGCGCTCCCCATTAAAATCTGGATCTGTAAAGACAATGACTCCATGCAATTCATGCAGGCGCTGAATGCGTTCTATATCCTGGTCATCTATTGCGGAACCTCGTGTCTCATAGGTCTCTACATCAAAGTAACGTTTGAGATTGGCCGTATCATCGCGACCTTCAACCACGATGACTTGGGAAATTTTTTCTTTCATGATTGTTTTTCCAATCCAAAAATTCGCTCTGCATTTGCAGTCGTTGCTGCTGCTAATTCCTCGGTTGTCATCCCACGCAAGGCAGCAATAAAGTCCACCACATAGCGTGTGTAGGCTGTTTTGTTTTCACGGCCACGTTTAGGAACAGGAGCCAGGTAGGGCGCATCCGTCTCTACCAAAATTTTATCCAAAGGAAGCTCTCTAGCAGCTTCTTGGACATCTGTAGCTTTTTTAAAGGTCACCACTCCTGTGAAAGAAATGGTCATACCAAGCTCGATAAACTTCTCAGCCCACTCGAGAGAGCCTGAAAATGAATGCATGATCCCACCACGAGGACCAACGCCCTCACTCTTGATAATCTCATAAGTATCTTCTAGCGCATCACGAGTGTGGACCACAAAAGGCAAGTTCAAATCCTTAGACAGCTGAATCTGACGACGAAAAACCTGTTTCTGCACTTCCTTAGGTGCTGTCATCCAATGGTAGTCCAGACCAATCTCCCCCAAGGCAACAACCTTGGGATGTTTTATCTTTTCAAGCAAGTAAGCTTCGACCTCATCTGTGTAAGTCCCTGCTTCCGTCGGATGCCAGCCAATAGTTGCGTAGAGTTGCTCATACTCATCTGCCAACTCCAGGGCTCGTTCAATGGTTGGCTTATCAAAACCAACAATATTCATCTGTGTCACACCCATCTCAGCAGCCAAGGCGATTTCTTCTGCCTCACGGCCTGCAAATTCTTCTACATTTAAATGTGTGTGCGTATCAAAAATCATCTCTTCTAACCTCATTCTTCCATCTATTATACCAAAAATAGCATCCCTCGGCTTGGAAAAATATCCAAAAATCAGTCATTCTCCCTTGACTGCCCTTTTTCAAAGCAGTATAATAACACTTATTGAAATTTTCATCAAAGGAAAAGAAAATGTTTAGAAAATTAAAATATACCTTTATCGGTCAACCACTCAAGTCTCTCACAGACGGCGAAGGGGGATTACTTGGAAAAATGCAGGCACTTGCAATGTTATCCAGTGATGCCCTATCTTCTATTGCCTATGGGCCTGAACAAGTCATTCTCGTTTTAGTTAGTCTCTCTCCTCTCGCTATTTGGTGGAGCCTCCCTATCGGTATTTTTGTCCTCTTACTGCTCGCTAGTTTGACCATTTCCTATCGTCAAATCATCCACGCCTATCCTCAAGGTGGAGGGGCTTATATGGTCACTCGGGAAAACCTCTCCCCTGAACTAGGCTTGATTGCAGGGGGCAGCCTCCTTGTTGACTATATGCTGACAGTAGCCGTATCCGTTGCTTCTGGAGCTGATGCTATTACCGCAGCCATCCCTGCCCTCCATCCCTATAATCTTCATATCTCTATTTTCCTAGTCTGCCTGCTCATGCTCTTGAATTTAAGAGGATTAAAAGAATCTGCCAGCTCTCTGATGATTCCCGTCTATCTCTTTATCCTCAGTACCACCTTTCTCTTGCTTTATGGGTTCTTTCAACTATTTACAGGTTCCCTAAACTATCAGGCGACTTCAACCATTGGACAAACTGTTCCAAGCCTTTCCATCGTTCTCCTATTGAGAGCCTTTACCAGTGGCTCTGCCTCTCTGACAGGGGTTGAAGCTATTTCAAATGCGGTACCATTTTTCAAAACTCCGAAAGAAAAGAATGCTGCTCAGACCTTGACCATCATGTCGCTGATTTTAGGATTTCTTTTTGCAGGCATTACCTTCCTAAACTACTGGATGGGTATCACGCCTCAACACGGAGAAACCATCCTCTCGCAAATGGCCAAGGGTATTCTTGGTGATTCATTCTTTGGTCATGCTAGCTACTATCTCTTCCAGTTCTCGACAGCCTTAATTCTAGCTGTAGCTGCAAATACTGGCTTTTCAGCCTTCCCTATGCTGTCCTACAATATGGCCAAAAACAAGTACATGCCTCATCTCTTTATGGAAAAAGGGGATCGCCTTGGCTACTCCAACGGTATCTTAACTCTGGCTTTTGGAGCTATGATCCTTCTTCTCATTTTTAATGGGAATACCGAACGCTTGATTCCTCTTTATACTATCGGGGTCTTCGTTCCCTTTGCCCTTTCTCAGACTGGGATGATTCGCCATTGGAAAAAGGAAAAAGGAGCAAACTTCTTAAAATCTGCCTTCGCTAATATCCTTGGGGCCATCATTTGTTATGCTATTGTCCTCATTTTACTCCTCTTCAGACTGGGTGATATCTGGCCATTCTTCCCAATTATCCTAGTTTTAACTTTCCTCTTTTTGTCCATTCACAGCCATTACCAAAAAGTGGCAAAACAACTGCGACTCTACGAAGGAGTTGAAAAGCGCACTTATGACGGTAACCTTGTCCTTGTCCTAGTAGGAAATGTTACTCGAGTAAGTGTCGGAGCCATTAACTACGCTCAAAGTATCGGTGACGAAGTGTTGGCCATGCACATTTCTACTAAAGAAACGGCGGAAAAAGACCAAGAAATCCTCCAGGAATTTGCCGATTACTTCCCAAGTATCACTCTGAAGAATATCAATACCAGCTACCGCGACATCATCACCCCTAGTGTCAAGTATGTCAAACGAATCGCCCAAGAAGCTAAGCAAAAAAACTACACCGTTACAGTCCTTGTACCACAGTTTATTCCTAACAAGCCTTGGCAAAATATCCTGCACAATCAAATGAGCCTCAAACTAAAATACGCTCTCAGATGGCATGAAGACGTCGTTGTCGCTAGCTACTCTTATCACTTAAAAGAATAAACAAAAACTCAAAATCAGTAACTTATATCTGGTTTTGAGTTTTTTGTATGTGACCTTTTAAATGAACCCTCCATGAGTTCCATTTGAAATTGACAATTTCGTGGGCAATACACCCTTTAAGATAAAAACAAAAGCCAGTAGACTCGAGTTCCTACTGACTTCTTTGCTGAATTTGTTTGGATTATGCAGCCAAAACTTTGCGTCCTTTACGACGACGAGCTGCCAATACGCGACGACCGTTTTTAGTTGACATACGGTTACGGAATCCGTGTTTGCGCGCACGACGAATTTTACTTGGTTGATAAGTACGTTTCACGATGAATACCTCCTCATAGATTTTGTATTCGTTTAGCCGGCTATAAAGTGATCAGTTACTAAACATACTTTACTATTCTATCTGATTCTGATACTTTTGTCAATAGCTCTAGGCAAATGTTTCCAGCTTTTTCTCATGTAAGCCCTATCTACGATACTGTTTCAAGAAACGAGTCATCTTTTCTTGGATTTGTGCTAATTCATCCACACGAGGGAGGTAAACGATACGGAAATGGTCTGGTTCCTTCCAGTTAAAACCACGACCATGAACCAAGAGAACCTTCTCTTGCTTCAAGAAATTGAGGACAAACTGTTCATCATCATCGATGCGATACATATTGCGGTCAATTTTAGGGAAGATATAAAGTCCCGCCTTCGGCTTGACCGCAGACAAACCTGGGATATCTTGGATGGCATTGTAAATGAAGTTTCTTTGCTCGTAGATCCGTCCACCAGGAAGGAGCAATTCGTCCACCGACTGATGCCCACCTAGCGAGGTTTGTACGACTTGCTGGGCCAAAACGTTAGAGCAAAGGCGCATGTTAGACAGCATATTAAGACCTTCAATATAGCCCTTGACATGTGTCTTAGGTCCAGATAAGACCATCCATCCTATACGGAAACCAGCGATACGGTGAGATTTTGAAAGACCATTCATGCTGACACAGAAGACATCTGGAGCCAAACTAGCTACTGAGACATGCTCATGACCGTCCATGACCATACGGTCGTAGATTTCATCCGCAAAGATAATCAAGTCGTTTTGACGTGCAATCTCGATAATCTCCAACAAGAGTTTCTTGGGATAGAGAGCTCCTGTCGGATTATTTGGATTGATGAGAATAATAGCCTTGGTATTTGAAGTGATTTTTGACTTGATATCGTCAATATCAGGATACCATTCTGCATCCTCATCACAGATATAGTGGACGGCATTTCCTCCAGCTAGGCTGACAGCGGCTGTCCAGAGAGGATAGTCTGGCATAGGTACCAAGACCTCATCTCCATTGTCCAGAAGCCCCTGCATGGACATGACAATCAGTTCACTGACACCATTTCCAAGGTAGATATCATCAATATCCACATTTGGGAATTTCTTCAGTTGGCAATACTGCATGATAGCCTTACGGGCTGAGAAAATCCCTTTAGAATCAGAGTAACCTTCGCTATCACGCGCATTCATAATCAAATCATGAATGACCTCATCTGGCGCTGTAAAGCCAAATTCTGCTGGATTCCCTGTATTCAGGCGTAAAATCTTTTCTCCGTTTGCTCGCATCCGCATGGCTTCTTCTAAAACAGGACCACGGATATCATAAGCAACATGCTCTAGCTTGCTAGATTTGTTAAATTCTTTCATCTTTTTTCCTCAATTCGTCAGGATAGTAACATTATACCACTAGAAAGTCGCTGCGACAAGCTTCCATAAACAAGGAAGCAAAAGAAAAAACATTGACAAAGAGAATTCTCACCAATTCTCTTTTCTTTTATTTCTATATACGCACTAAGTCTATGACCAACAATATGGTTTAAAATATGATTTTTACTTTACTTCTTTAGTGAAAAGGGTTACAATAACAGTAAGAAAATTTCAGGAGGTTTCATTATGGCACAACGTTACCAAAATGTTATGGTCGCAATTGATGGTTCTAAAGAAGCGGATTTGGCTTTCGTCAAAGGTGTTTACACTGCTCTACGCAACGAATCCAAGCTCACCATTGCCCATGTTATTGACACACGCGCTCTTCAAAGCGTATCTACCTTTGATGCTGAAGTTTACGAAGAACTCCAAGCCGATGCTGAAAGTATGATGAAAGAGTATGAAAAGCGTGCAAAAGACGCTGGTTTAACGGATATCCACATCGTCATCGAAATGGGAAATCCAAAAACTCTCCTCGCTCGGACGATTCCGGACGCAGAAAATGTTGACTTGATTTTAGTTGGTGCTACAGGTCTCAATGCCTTTGAACGCCTCTTAGTCGGTTCTTCATCTGAATATATTCTCCGCCATGCAAAAGTTGATTTGCTGGTCGTGAGAGAAAGTGAAAAAACATTATAATTATTAAAAAAGGAGCCTAGAGCTCCTTTTTGTTACTTATTATTTCTATTTCTTTCTTTATGTCGCTCATAAGCCTTAAGCTGACGTTGTAGCTCCTGTTTAATGGCAGGTTCTGGAGCATATTTTTCTTCCCAGTCGTCCGGTTTTAAAATCTTGTGCGTAACTGGGTCAAAATGAGCTTTTCCATCAGGGAAAACCTTCCCCATATTTGCTTCGTGGACAATATCAAAAATGCGTTCTGGATCCACTCCCATCAAAACAAAACTGCCGTACGTGAAATACAGTGTGTCGATCAAAGCATCCACTTGACCGACCAGATTTTGCTTCGCAGGTGTCTTTTTCGCCACTTTCTCTGCCGCCTTATCAAGTGCCTCATGCATGCTTGCAAGGGAGTTTTGGAATTCTTCCTCTGAAGAACTTGCTGCGCGAACAAACTCTACTAATTCTTCAATTTTAAAATCTGCGCGGTGGGTTGCACCTTCAGCATCCCATGCCTGTGGCTCTTCTTGAGTTCGTTCATCCATCATGTGGTGGAAGGTCTTGACTTTATTAAAGTGGTAGTCCCGACTGACAAACACTTTTTCTGAAGCTAAAACGCCAAAGTGCTCAAGCGCCTTGTGTATGCCATCTTGTTGATTGCTTGCTGTGATATGCTTGGCAACTTCTTTGGCACTGCTACTGCCATTTCCCATAGCGACTGACATACCGACACCTGCCAACATTTCCAGGTCGTTATCTGAATCACCAAAGGCCATGACTTGATTGAGATCAAAGCCATATTCTTTCCCAACTCGGCGAATGCCTTCTAGTTTAGAATTTCCTTGGTTAATGATATCTGCGGCAAAAGGATTGCTTCGAGTCAATTTCAAATCTTCAAAATCAGCTGCTGCTTTCTCAGATTCCTCTGGCGTCATCAGCATCAAAACTTGATAAATGGGTTGGTTAATTAAGTTAAGCAAGTCGTCTTCCTTTTGAGGAACTGCCTTGCTGACCATCCGATTAAAGGAACGGCTAACAGTTCTTGTCAGAACAGTCGGAATAAAACGACTAACCAGTTGAGAAAAGGAGCCGAGACCAAATGACATAATTTTCGAACCAACAACGGCATGCTCGGTTCCAAGGGCGATTTCTTTACGCTCCTTTTTAGCGTAAGCAATCAGTTGACGCAGGCTTGACTTAGCGATTGGGCTTGCAAAGAGTACCTTTTCTTTATTAAAAATGTATTGGCCATTGTAGGTCACCGCAAAGTCTAGGTCTAAGTCTTCCATCAATTCCTTGACAAAAAACGGCCCTCGTCCTGTCGCTACTCCAACAAGTACCCCTTGCTCTTTAACAATCTTAATCGCGTCCTTAGTGGATTTCAAAACACTCTTGCGATCGTTGACTAGCGTTCCATCGATATCAAAAAAAACAGCCTTGACTTCCATCCTATCCCATTCTCCCCTTTTGTGTTACAATGATTATACCACATTTCAGAAAGAGTGACTAAATCATGCCTAAGAAAATCCTTGTTTTGCATACAGGTGGGACTATTTCCATGCAAGCAGACGCCACTGGTGCCGTTGTAACTAGTCAGGACAATCCCATGAACCATGTTTCCAATCCACTTGAAGGGATTGAGGTTCATGCCCTAGACTTTTTTAACCTGCCAAGCCCCCATATCAAACCCAAGCATATGCTTGCACTCTATCATAAAATCAAAGAGGAAGCTGATAACTACGATGGTGTTGTCATCACACACGGTACAGATACCTTAGAAGAAACAGCTTACTTCCTTGATACCATGAAAATTCCGCCCATCCCCATCGTTCTAACAGGGGCCATGCGTAGTTCTAATGAACTTGGTAGCGACGGTGTATATAACTATCTGAGCGCTCTGAGAGTTGCCAGCGATGATAAAGCAGCCGACAAGGGTGTACTGGTCGTCATGAACGACGAGATCCACGCAGCCAAGTATGTTACCAAAACTCATACGACCAACGTCAGCACCTTTCAAACCCCAACACATGGACCACTTGGCCTTATCATGAAGCAAGAAATCCTCTACTTTAAAACGGCTGAACCTCGTGTCCGGTTTGATCTCGAGCATATTCAAGGTCTAGTTCCCATCATCTCTGCCTATGCCGGTATGACAGACGAGCTGATTGATATGTTAGACTTGGAACAGCTGGATGGCTTAGTTATTCAGGCCTTCGGAGCAGGCAATGTTCCCAAAGAAACAGCTCAAAAGTTGGAAAATCTCCTGCAAAAAGGAATCCCAGTCGCCTTGGTCTCACGTTGTTTTAATGGCATTGCTGAACCTGTCTACGCCTACCAAGGTGGAGGGGTACAGTTGCAACGAGCTGGTGTTTTCTTTGTCAAAGAACTCAACGCTCAAAAAGCTCGCCTCAAATTATTAATCGCCCTTAATGCTGGACTAAAAGGACAGGCCTTAAAAGACTATATGGAAGGCTAATCCTCTTCTCTAGAACGCAAAATCAGGAAATCTTCACGATTCCCTAATTTTTTCTATTTACGTTTTCGTGTAGAGCGACGTTCTGTCAAACCATGAGGTAGGAGAACTTCACGTTCTTCCAACTCTTCCTTATGCATAATCTTAGTCAACATACGCATGCTGATAGCACCTAAGTCATAAAGAGGTTGGGCAATAGTCGTCAAGTTTGGACGAGTGAATCGTGCAATCTGAGAGTCATCTGTCGTGATGATTTCAAACTCTTCTGGCACAGACACACCGTGGTCAGCCAAACCATTCAACACACCCGCAGCCAATTCATCACCTGTTACAACTGCGGCTGTAGCTTGTGATGAAATCAAGCGTTCTGCCAAGGCATAGCCATCGTCATAGCTGTATTTTGATTCGAAGACCAAGCCCTCGCTATAAGAATGTCCAGCTTTTTTCAAGGCTTCCTTATAACCAATCAAACGAACCTTGCCATTGACATCATCGACGAGTGGTCCACTCACAAAAGCAATTTTCTCATTTTCTTTGAGAAGGTAGCTTACAGCATCAATCGTTGCTTGTTTGTAGTCGATATTGACACTTGGAAGTTGGTGTTCTACATCCACAGTACCAGCAAGAACAACCGGTGTCCGTGAACGAGAAAACTCTGAACGAATCTTTTCAGTCAAGTGATAGCCCATAAAGATAATCCCATCGACTTGTTTTGAAAAGAGAGTGTTAACTACTGAAACTTCCTTTTCATCATCCTCATCACTATTTGCAAGGACAATGTTATACTTGTACATTTCAGCAATGTCGTCAATTCCCTTAGCAAGTGTTGAGAAATAACCATTGGTAATGTTCGGAATCACAACTCCGACTGTCGTTGTTTTCTTGCTAGCTAAACCACGGGCTACCGCATTTGGACGATAGTCCAAGCGATCAATCACTTCTAGGACTTTTTTTCGAGTGTTCTCTTTAACATTCTTGTTGCCATTAACGACACGGCTAACTGTTGCCATCGAAACTCCTGCTTCACGGGCGACGTCATAAATCGTTACTGTATCATCTGTGTTCATTCCGTTTCCTTTCTATAATGAAAATTTCGCTTTCACGCATCTACTTACTCCATTTTATCACTTATTGTAAACACTTTCAAGTATTTTTTAGAGAAACTTTGAAAAAATTTCACAGTTTATTCCCATTTTGAAAAAGCAAGTAGGATTTCTTGATTTTTAAGACATTTTGCTGTATGATAAGGAAAATAAAAGGGGGAGGAAAACATGGCTTTTACAAATACACAGAGACGTTCCGCTAGTTTTGGTGTCGTGACCAGCTTGCCTGATGATGTCATTGACTCTTTATGGTATATTATCGATCATTTCCTGAAAAATGTCTTTGAACTAGAAGAAGAACTTGAGTTTCAACTGCTCAACAATAAGGGGACCATCACCTTCCATTTTTCTAGCCAGCACCTTCCGACTAGCATCGATTTTGATTTTAATCATCCTTTCGATCCGCTTTACCCGCCTAGGGTCCTTGTTTTAGACTTGGACGGCAGAGAAACCATCCTCCTTCCAGAAGAAAATGACCTATTTTAAAAAACTCTAGCTTTTCGGCACAAACTGCTGAGGAACTAGAGTTTTCTTTTTCTAATAAATAGATCGACTGACAACTAGACCGTTTGGTTTTGTATACTCTAAGTCAAGATAATCCTGATAAGTCCCTGGCACAATGAAACCTTGGGGACTCAATATATCAGTCCCAGCTTTTCCCACGATAGAGTCTGCCAGCAAAACACAATTGGTACTGAGAACAAAGTAGGTCTTAAACTCGGATGAGCTGAATTTATAGAGGGTCGCATCCGCTTCCTCTTTCAGTTGGTAGGAGTAGGTATGCTTGACCTCACCCTCTCTTCTTTTCATCAACTGCGAGCTTGGTTCCCAAGGAATTAACAGGTCTTCTATCTCTGCTAGGCGAGCTTGGATAGCTGTTTTCTGTTGGTCCGTCAAACTCAGACCATAAGCAAACAAGGTCTTCTGACTTTCCCTCTTGCAGAGTTCGATGTATTTTTCCCGATTAGCCTTAAACAAAACACCATCTCCAACCATACCGAATAAACGCTCCGAGCGGGGATCATAGGAACCATAGGAAATAACTGTCCCTTGATAACAAATATCCACATGTCCCATAGCAAGGAAGAAGGAGGTTTCTGAGGTATGGACAAAAATTTCCAGATCAACCGTCTGATCATTTTTTCTTTCTGAATGAACTTCCCCTTCTTGGCTTTCATGATTTGACAGCCACTCATTTAGTTTGCGCAAGGTGCTGATAGGAATCAGAGCCGTCACAAAGATCGGCAGAGTCATTCGCATACGTCGTTTCAGCTTGGGATTGTTTTCTATCCTTTCAAAAAAGAAACCGTCCCGGAGGCTACTGGCTCCTAGCATGAGCAAGTAAAATCCAAGCAAGAGCAATTCAAAATTCGCTGCATCGTGAAATGGAGAGATGCTATAAAGACCGAATCCTATCATCCATACAGCATCGAAGAGATGATGGAGCCGAGGATGAATAGCATTTTTTCGATAGAGAGACCAAGTCACAAGACTAATGATGCCCGTAAACAGCTGGTAGCTCGCAATGATAAAAACCAGGAGATAGAGGGCAAGGTCTTGCAAGATGATAGAGTCAAACACCAGAGCCGCAACCACCAGCTTGGCCAAGGTTACAAAAATGTTTTCCCGACGTTTTTTATCCTGAAACCAGCGAGTCAACAAGTGCCAAACTGCTGACAAGGAAAAGTAGCCCATCAGCAACTGATACCCCATTCGCGGAATAACTTGTCCAAAACGAATCAAGAGAAGCCCTAAAACAATAGCAAGTAGTCCCTCCCCAATACTCTTCCACTTACTATAGGTCTCGGAAAGCTTAGGCATTTCCTTGCTCCAACTGGTCAACCAAGTAACGAATTGGTTGCTTTAGGATCGGATGGATAAAATGGGGAGCTATTTCCACTAACGGCTCAAGAACAAAGAGGCGTTCTGCTATATAAGGATGAGGCAAGATGAGCTCGTCTGTGTAAATAATCTGGTCCTCCACAAAGAGTAGGTCCAAATCAATCAAACGAGGCCCCCAATGCACCTCTCGAACCCGTCCCATTTCTGACTCAATGGCTAATAATGTTTCTAACAAGACTGGTGCTGGTAGCCAGGTTTCTACTTCAATCACCTGATTGGCAAAGCTATCCTGTTCCACACCTCCCCAAGGCTCTGTCGCCAAGACACTGGACTCTTTGAGAATATGGATACCTTGAGCTCGTAGTTTGTCAATAGCTTGTTCCAAGTTTGCTTGCTTGTCCCCCATATTGCTTCCTAGAGCGATAAAGGCCCGCTGCTTACGACGGTGAATGGTCACCGAGCAGGTATCCAATGGCAAATGTACTGGTGCCCAAGGTTTTTTGAGTTCAAGTTCAATCTCTTGAACCAGAGGATAAGTCTCAAAGGTACGCTCTACTAGTTTGTAGGCTACCGTTTCAATCAAGTCCTCAATGGTTTCCTGAAACCAAATCGTCCACTGCTGACACAGTTCTCCGTAATGGACAGATGCTGTTAAATCCAAGTCTGTCGCCGCCTTGGTCATATCATAGGATAAGCTTGCGGAAATAACAAACTTCTGCCCCAATTCTTTCTCACTAGGGAAAAGACCATGATAGGCAAAAATTTCCAAATTTTTAATCTGCAGTTGATCCATAACTAGTCCTTTCTAGAAAAATCCGCATGAAGCGGATTCTTTTTATACTCAATGAAAATCAAAGTGCAAACTAGGAAGCTAGCCGCAGGCTGCTCAAAGCACTGCTTTGAGGTTGTAGATGGAAGCTGACGTGGTTTGAATTTGATTTTCGAAGAGTATTATAGTCCCATTAAACGATAAGCCTGGTCTCGGAGGTCCTTATCTGTTTCAAATAGACCACGAGCTACTGTCGTCAAGGTTGCCGTGCCTGGTTTTCTGACGCCACGCATGCTCATACACATATGCTCGGCCTCAATGACAACAAAGGCTCCCTTAGCACCCAGATAGCCCATCAAGGCATCGGCCACTTCAATATTCAATCGTTCTTGAATTTGTGGTTTTTTAGAATAAACTTCAACCGTACGGGCTAGCTTAGACAGGCCTGCCACACGACCATCTGGAATGTAGGCAATGTGAGCTTTCCCATAAAAGGGCAGAAAGTGGTGTTCACACATGGTGTGGAAAAAAATATCCTTTTCCACTACCATATTGTCATCAATAATCTCAAAAGATTTTGATAAATGTTCCTCAGCAGTCTGGCCAAGACCTGAAAAAATCTCTTGATACATACGGGCTACGCGAGCAGGTGTTTCCTGCAAGCCCTCGCGGTTAGCATCCTCACCGACAGCCTCAATAATCATTTTTACAGCCGTTTCAATCTTTTGTGTATCCATTCTCGTTCTTCCTCTCCATCAGATAGGCTCTCACTTGGCTCAAGAAATACAAGGAACCTGTGACAATCCTAACTGTTTGTTTCTCTTCTTTTTTATCTGTCAATTTCTGCTCTAGAAAATCCTGCCAACTTTGGTAATTGAGATTTCTAGACTTGGCTGTCTCTTTCAGCACGCTTTCATCAGTCGCCCGACTATCATCAAAATGGGTTAAAGTCAGTTGACTATCTGGCACCGTTTCTAGCAAATCCAGCATATCCTCCAAGGCCTTGGTTTTGATGCAGGTAAAGAGGATTTCCTTATGATAATCCGCAAACCGTTCTCGCAAGGTTGCCAACAAAGCCTTTATCGCATGAGGATTGTGGGCCCCATCCAAGAGCAGCAAGGGGTCACTAGACACGACCTCCAAACGCCCTGGCCATCTGGTTTCTTTCAAAGCTTGAGCAACCAAGTCATTACTTGCTAACTCCCGCCCAGTCTCCTTGCAATAAGTGTCTAGGAGCGCAAGCGCCATCCCCGCATTCTCTATCTGATGCAAACCAATAAGACCAGTCTGGAAACGACCTTGTCTGACAGAACTTGTATAATCAAAGATTTCACCCGTCACCACACTCTTTTGATGACTGACTTGATAATCTCTCTCATATCTTATTCTGGACGCATTTTTATCTTCTGCAATATTGTCAATCACAGTCAAGGCTTCTGGAACAATATGACCTGTTACCAAGGAAATACCTTGTTTGATAATACCTGCCTTCTGCTCTGCTATGGCTTCCAAGGTGTCACCAAGTAGGGCTACATGGTCCAGTCCAATGGTCGTAATTCCTGTTAAAATTGGCTGGCAAACATTAGTACTATCCAAAAGACCACCCATGCCGACTTCCATGATAGCCACATCTACTTGCTCTGAGGCAAAGTAATCATAAGCTAGAGCTGTGATAATCTCAAATTCGGTTGTCCCCTGCAAATTGGTAGCAGATTCCCCCTCAAGCAAAGACTGATAGTCTGCCATGAGGGCTTCTAGCCTAGCCTCGGGAATGGATTCCCCATTAATGCTAATCTGATCCGTATAATGAATGAGATAGGGCGAGTTGAACACCCCAACTCTCAGCCCTAGGTTTTCCAGCATCTTTTTCAAAAAAGCAATGGTAGACCCCTTGCCGTTGGTCCCTCCGATATGGATGACCTTGAGTTTGAGATGGGGATTGCCTCGCAGAGCTAGGAGTTCTACCATGCGTTCCAAGCCAAAATGCGGTTGGTCCGTCCGGTAGTGGGCAATCCACTGATTGTTTTCAATTTCGTTCATCTTACTTATATTGTTTTAAATCTAGATTTTCTGCATCATCTGCCAAACGGATAGCAGAGGCAATTTCAACCGCCATCCTGTGACTGGCAACATCATGCACGCGCACCACTTCCACACCCTGTCTCACAGCGATACTGGTTACATGAGCAGAAGCTGTGTCTCGATTGCGGAAACCAAGTTCGGTCCCAGGATTAACTTCAAAGCCATTTTCTTCTAGGATATTGATGACAAATCGCTTACGCGAAACTCCAAGAAAGATTGGATAGCCTTTCTGATGGAGTTTATCCAAGTCCCGTAAAAGAAGGAGATTTTCTTTCTTGGTCAGACCAAAGCCAATTCCTGGATCCAGCAGGATATTTTCTCTTGCTATCCCAGCTTGATTCGCTCTCGCTAGAGCTCGTTCAAAGAAAGCTTTCATCAAGTCTTCGATCGGCATTTTTTCAAAGTCAGCTAACTCTTTCTCTGTAAAAGCTTGTCCAAAACCAAAATGAGGAAATATGAGCGAACTAGGATGCTGAGGTCGAGCCATAACTGGATTAAACATGATAACCACTTTCGCTCCAGCCTTAGCAACCACATCCGCCATTTTCTCATCTCCCATGAGACCAGTGATATCATTGACCAAATTGGCACCAACTTTCAAAGCAGTCTCTGCCACCTGACTTTTCCAAGTATCGATGGAAATGAGAACATCACTTTCCTCACGGATAGCTTTAATCACTGGAACAACACGCTGGATTTCCTCTTCTATCCCAACATAGCTACAGCTACTGCCCGGCCGAGTTGATTCTCCACCGATATCTAGCATGCTCGATCCTTCTGCTATCAATTTACGAGCCTGCTGGAGTGCCTGCTCAAGAGCAAAAAACTGACCACCATCTGAAAAGGAATCTGGCGTCACATTGATAATTCCACAAATGGCTGTTTTTTCGCGGTTGACTTTATTGGACATAACGGTTACTCCCTTAAGGTTCTCTACCATATTATCTCTCTATTTTACCATAAAAAGAAAAAAGATGGACACGTTAGTATTCATCTTTTCCAAGTAAGCCAATGGTTTAGAATGATAGACCTAGATTTCTACTAATCAATACCAATAAGGCCAACAAACAAAATGCAATACCATTGAGAATCATATGAAGCAAAATGGACATCTCCAAACGCTCAGTCTTATAGGCTGTCCAAGTCAAAACCGTTGACATTCCTCCATAAATAATCACAGAAGGTAGATTGGTTGGCATATGGAGCAAGGCAAAGACGATTGCACCAACAACAAAGCCAAGTTTTTCTTTTCCACGGAAGATCTTTTTTGGAATAATCCCACGACACAAAATTTCTTCACAAATCGGCGCAATCAAGACTAATAGGAAGAAAGTTGAAATCAAAGAACTATTCTGAACCAAACCATTCAGTATTGATTGGTTACTGGTTGTTACCTCATTTGTTAGTCGAAGCAGGAGTGAACCCAAGAGATTTGTCGCAAAAATCACCAGATAACTCAACACCAAGCGAGCCAAGTCTTTTGCCTTAAAAAAGGATAGATTAAAAGTAGCAAGTTGTGTTTTTCGTGCACCAATAATGAATACAATCAAAACGACTATGGATAAAGCACCTACTAAGAGCCCTGACTGTAAAATCGGAAACTGTTTGTTTGCTAAAAACAAAGAAAGTCCTATGGGAAATTGAGATAGAACAAAAGCTACCAAAAGGATGAGCACCCATTTCCCTCTGTTCAAAACCTCTTGCCAAATCGTCTTATCTTTCATGATGTACCTCCTTATAATTAAAAAGGGGAGACTCCCCTTTTTCTATTATACCATTTATAGCGCCATACTGATATAGTTAAGGATAAACAAGGCATCCAAAATCCAAATCATCACGTGCACATCCTTGGCTTGACCTTTGACAACTTTTGTCAAGGTATATGTCAAGAAACCAACAGCAATCCCTTGTGTGATAGAGTAGCTGAATCCCATAAAGATTGATGTGAAGAAGGCAGGAACCGCTTCAGCCATATCATCCCAAGGGATATTTTTCAAGTTAGAAAGCATCATGATTCCGACGATGATCAAAATTGGTGCTGTTGCAGCTGTAGGAACAATCGCTAGAAGTGGGCTAAAGAAGCTAGATAGAGCAAAACAGATCGCAACCACTAGGGCTGTCAAACCAGTACGTCCACCAGCACCGATACCCGCCGCAGACTCAACATAAGTCGTAACGTTTGAAGTACCTGCAATGGCACCTACCGAAGTTGCTACCAAATCAGAGTATAGAGCCTTGTCCAATTTAGCGGACTCGTGGTTTTCTCCACTTGTCGCAACGATACCAACTTTTTCACCAGTACCGATAAGAGTACCAATTGTATCAAAAATATCCGTTAGTGAGAAGGCAAGAATAGCCATCAAGGTTTCTGGTAAACGTGAAGTGTTTGAAATCAAAGATCCTAAACCTTCTGAACCCAGAGCAGCACCAAACAAAGTTCCTAGATCATTAACTGCTGATGAAAGATTGTTACTAGCAAAGTCAATCCCTGACAAATTCACAACATTAACAGCAATGGCAAGGACAGTCGTTGTTAAAATAGAAAGAATGATTCCACCTTTGATGCCTTTAACAACAAAGAAGATGGTAATAGCCAGACCTGCAAGAGCCACCAATACTGCTGGAGTATTGAAGTCTACCAAGCCTGGAACAGCTGCTGAGTTTGCAGTAAGTGCAGCTTGAGCCTTATCTGCTCCTTCACCTGCTACCGTATAAGTACCTGGATCGATTGAGAATTTCAAGAGACCAGCATTCTTAATCCCAACATAGGCAAGGAAAACACCAATACCAGCCGAAATAGCTGAACGAAGTGTTGTAGGAATAGATTCGATGATCATTTTACGAACATTTGTCAAGGTAATAATCAGTGAAATAATTCCACAAATGAAGACCATACCAAGAGCTTCTTTCCAAGTATAGCCCATCCCAAATACAACTGTAAATGTGAAGAAGGCATTTAGTCCCATACCTGGTGCTTGTGCGTATGGCAAATTAGCATAGAAAGCCATCATCAAAGTACCGACTACAGAACCGATAATCGTTGCCAAGAACACACCTTGAACAGGCATACCCGTTTGGGAAAGCATTTGAGGGTTTACAAAGAGAATATAACTCATTGCAAAGAATGTTGTTAAACCAGCAAGCACCTCTGTACGGACATCTGTCCCGTGCTCTTTTAGTTTAAATAGTTTGTCCATCTTTAATCTCCTTTTGTTTTTTACGAACAATATCAGTATTATATCATTTATCATTCACCTTTTCAATATGTTTGTTTGATTTATTTAATAAATCAAAGCAACTCTAGTTTTTGTTCTTATCTGCTTTTCTTCCTTCTTTTTGATATAATAGTAGACATCTTATCTGGAAACGACTAGGAAGGTTTATATGACTAAAAAAATTATCGCAGTCGATTTGGACGGAACCCTGCTGAATAGTGAAAGCAAGCTCTCCGATTTCACCAAAGAGACGATCAAAAAAATTTCAGAAAAAGGACACCATGTCATCATCACTACAGGTCGTCCGTATCGTATGGCAAAAGACTTCTATCGTGAGCTAGAATTGCATACTCCCATGATTAACTTTAATGGTTCCCTTACACATCTACCAGGACAGGCTTGGGAGCATGAAAAGTGCTTGACCTTGGACAAAAAATACCTCCTAGACATGGTCAAGCGCACGGAGGACATCCAGGCTGATTTTATTGCAGGAGAATATCGAAAAAAATTCTATATCACGACACCGAATGAAGAAATTGCAGACCCTAAACTATTTGGCGTAGAGAACTTCCGGCCAGAAAATCAATTCAAGCCTGAACTGGTGACCAAGGACCCCAACTGCATCCTCTTGCAAACAAGAGCTGAGGATAAATACGCTCTAGCAGACGAGATGAATCGTTTTTATCAACACCAACTATCCATCAATACTTGGGGAGGCCCCCTCAACATCCTCGAGTGTACTCCCAAGGGTGTAAACAAGGCCTTTGCTCTAGAGTACTTGCTCAATGTGATGAATCGTGATAAAAAAGACTTAATCGCCTTTGGTGATGAGCATAATGACACTGAAATGTTGGCATTTGCAGGCAAGGGATATGCTATGAAAAACGCCAATCCGGACTTGCTTCCCTATGCAGACGAACAACTTCCTCTGACCAACGAAGAAGATGGAGTTGCCCACGCTTTACAAACTTTATTCCTATAAAAAGGAAGATTGCTATCCTGCAATCTTTCCTTTTTATTTTCATTCTATTTTCATAAAAGTCACTCATTTTCAGTATTTTTATATTAAATTTTCTATTGCTATTTTCATATATTTCTTGAAATTATTTATATATTAACATTTTGTAAGCCTATTTTCATTGAAAACTTTTACAATTTTCGAAAAAGTAGTTGATTTTTATATGAAAACGATTTATACTAGGTACGTCTGAGGTTTTTTAGGAAACCTATAAGTCAAACATTTTAAAAGGAGGAATGACAATAATGAGTATCGGAATCATTATTGCGAGCCACGGCGAATTTGCTGCGGGTATTCATCAGTCAGGATCTATGATCTTTGGTGAACAAGAAAAGGTTCAAGTTGTAACCTTTATGCCAAATGAAGGTCCAGATGATCTTTACGCTAAATTCAACAACGCTGTGGCTGCATTTGACGCAGAAGATGAGGTTCTAGTATTGGCTGACCTTTGGAGTGGATCTCCATTCAACCAAGCTAGCCGCGTGATGGGAGAAAATCCTGAGCGTAAGTTTGCCATCATCACAGGGCTTAACTTGCCGATGTTGATCCAAGCCTACACTGAGCGCCTTATGGACGCTACTGCAGGTGTGGATAAAGTCGCTGCGAATATCATTAAAGAAGCCAAAGATGGCATCAAAGCTCTTCCAGAAGAGCTTAACCCAGTTGAGGAAGGGGCTAGTGCTGCGGCTGCTCCAGTTGCCCAAGCTGCTATTCCAGAAGGAACTGTTATCGGAGACGGTAAATTGAAAATCAATCTTGCCCGTCTTGACACACGTCTTCTTCACGGACAAGTCGCAACTGCTTGGACACCAGATTCAAAAGCAGACCGTATCATCGTTGCTTCAGATAACGTTGCAAACGACGAATTACGTAAAGAATTGATCAAACAAGCAGCTCCTAACGGAGTAAAAGCGAACGTTGTACCAATCAAAAAATTGATTGAAGTTGCAAAAGATCCTCGTTTTGGTAACACACATGCTCTTATCTTGTTTGAAACACCTCAAGATGCCCTTCGTGCCATCGAAGGTGGCGTACCAATCAAGACCCTTAACGTTGGTTCTATGGCTCACTCAACAGGTAAAACAATGATTAACAACGTTTTGTCTATGGACAAAGAAGACGTTGCAACCTTTGAAAAAATGCGTGACCTCGGTGTTGAATTTGATGTACGTAAAGTACCAAACGACACGAAAAAAGATTTGTTTGACTTGATTAAGAAAGCAAACGTCCAATAATTTTAATCTGTTTTATCATTTTTGAAAACAGGATTAAGTACTTTATTAAAACTAAATAGAAAAGGAATAAAACCATGTCAGATATTTCAATCATTTCTGCTATCTTGGTTGTAGTTGTTGCCTTCCTTGCAGGTCTTGAAGGTATCCTCGACCAATTCCAATTCCATCAACCAATCGTCGCATGTACCCTTATCGGACTTGTAACAGGTAACCTCGAAGCAGGTGTTATGCTTGGTGGATCTCTTCAAATGATCGCCCTTGGTTGGGCTAACATCGGAGCTGCCGTAGCTCCTGACGCTGCTCTTGCATCTGTTGCCGCAGCGATCATCTTGATCAAAGGTGGTAACTTTACTACTGAAGGTATCGCCGTCGCAACAGCCACAGCTATCCCTCTTGCTGTAGCTGGACTTTTCTTGACAATGATTGTTCGTACAATCTCAGTTGCCTTGGTTCACTCAGCTGACGCAGCTGCAAAAGAAGGAAACATTGCGGCTGTTGAACGCGCTCACTACTTTGCCCTTGTTCTTCAAGGTCTTCGTATCGCTATCCCTGCAGCCTTCCTTATCGCTATCCCTGCTTCTGCTGTTCAAGACGCTCTTGGCCTAATGCCAGAATGGTTGAATGGTGGTATGGCTGTCGGTGGTGCTATGGTCGTTGCCGTTGGTTACGCTATGGTTATCAACATGATGGCAACTCGTGAAGTATGGCCATTCTTCGCTATCGGTTTTGCTCTTGCAGCAATCTCTCAATTGACTTTGATTGCCCTTGGTGTCATCGGTGTTGCCCTTGCCTTCATCTACCTTAACCTTACAAAACAAGGTGGTAACGGTGGCGGCGGAGCTGCGACTTCTAACGACCCAATCGGTGATATCCTAGAAGACTACTAGAAAGGGGAACAATCATGGCTGAAAAAATTCAATTATCAAAATCAGATCGTCAAAAAGTTTGGTGGCGTTCACAATTCCTTCAAGGTTCTTGGAACTACGAACGTATGCAAAACTTGGGTTGGGCTTACTCTTTGATCCCAGCTATCAAAAAATTGTACACTAAAAAAGAAGACCAAGCGGCTGCTCTTGAGCGTCACCTTGAGTTCTTCAACACTCACCCATACGTCGCTGCTCCAATCATGGGGGTTACTCTTGCACTTGAAGAAGAGCGCGCTAACGGTGTTGAAATCGACGACGCGGCTATCCAAGGGGTTAAAATCGGTATGATGGGACCTCTTGCTGGTATCGGTGACCCAGTATTCTGGTTTACAGTTCGTCCTATCCTTGGAGCCCTTGGTGCATCACTTGCTGCATCTGGTAACATTGTTGGTCCCCTTCTCTTCTTCTTTGGATGGAATGCTATCCGTATGGCCTTCCTATGGTATACACAAGAGTTCGGTTACAAAGCTGGATCTGAAATCACTAAAGACATGTCTGGTGGTATCTTAAAAGACATCACCAAAGGAGCATCTATCCTTGGTATGTTCATCCTTGCCGTTCTTGTACAGCGTTGGGTATCTATCAACTTTACTGTGAACCTTCCAGGTAAACAATTGGCTGAAGGTGCTTATATCAACTTCCCAGAAGGCGCTGTAACAGGTGGAGAATTGAAGGGAATCCTTGGTCAGGCTCTTAGTGGTTTGAGCTTGGATAGCGTTCAACCACAAACACTTCAAGGTCAGTTGAACTCATTGATTCCAGGATTGATGGGACTTCTCCTTACTTTCCTCTGCATGTGGTTGCTTAAGAAAAAAGTATCACCAATCGCAATCATCCTTGCTCTCTTTGCAGTAGGTATTGCAGCTCGTTTCTTCGGTATCATGTAAACCATCGAGAATATAAATAAAAAAGAATCAGGATTAAGTCTTGATTCTTTTTGTGTATCAACTTTTTCTTCTAGTCAAATAATGCAAGCCCCCAATCACCACTGCTAGGATGGCTACATAGACAACTTGGGTGGTTTCTAAAGGCACATACGCTCCTTGCAGGATAAAGGTATTGGCAAGCACTCCAACAAGGGCTGTAAGGCTCAAAAGTACGAGCAAGACTAGTTTGTATCGATTAAAAGGCAGACTGACCTTGGCAACTAGACACAGACCATTGATCAGGGCAAGGAGGAAGCAAATAAATTTGACCTGACCAGGGACAGTGATAAAGAAGTTCGTCAAGAGTACACTAGCGACTAGAATGCCACCACCAATCGCAGCATTGGTCAAAATATCTCGCATAAAATGTGTGCTGACCTTTTCTTTATTGGACTCAAAAGTTAGGAAGAAAGATGGAATCCCAATCGTAATGGCTGAAATGATTGTAAACTGAATGGGGATAAAGGCAAATTCCAAACCAAATACCACACTTAAAATCGCAAACACGATGGAGAAGAAGGTCTTTGTCAGAAAGAGAGAGGCTACCTTTTGGATGTTATTGATGACCCGGCGACCTTCCATCAAGATATCATAAAATACCGCAAAATCATCGGTCAAAAAAACAATATTGGACACACTTTTGGCTGCGCTCGTTGCTCCCTTCATGGCGAAACTAATATCTGCTTTCTTAAGAGCTAGAACATCATTGACCCCGTCACCACTCATGGCAACTGTCTTACCAGCATTTTGCAGAACAGCCACCATCTTTTCTTTCTGTTCAGGTGTCACACGTCCAAAGATTTCGTGTTCCAAGACCACTCTTTCAAAATCTTGTTCGCTCACCTTGGTCATATCAATCGCCCGTGCTTCTTCCTTAAAACCTGCCTTACGAGCCACCCCATATACAGCCACATGATTATCACCGCTGATAATCTTCACCTCAACACCTTGAGATTCGAAATAGTCAAAGGTTTCCTTGGTATTGTCCTTAATCTCATCTGACAAAACGACGTGCCCCAGTAGTTCCATATTGGCTGGACTCGTAATCTGGTCCTTACTATGGGCAAGTGTTAAGATTCGAAAAC
The DNA here is from genome assembly GCF_024295825.1 of Streptococcus sp. CF10-1. GTDB lineage: Bacteria > Bacillota > Bacilli > Lactobacillales > Streptococcaceae > Streptococcus. Next base: position 173,894 of record NZ_JANCPQ010000005.1, read on the forward strand.
CTTGCTGCTTCAGATGTTCATAGTAGGCATCCATCGGCTGGGTAAAGCCTAAAAACTCATAGGCACCGAAGAAATAGGTCCCACCATCTTTTACTTGGACAAAGGAATACTTGTTTTTGCTTGAAAAGGCACCGACTTCTTGAACTTCCCACTTTTTCTCACAGGTTAAGTAAGTCTTCAGAGCTCGGGAAGTTGCATTTTCATCCTCGAAATAAGCCAGATAAGAAGACAGTTTCTCTGCTACATTAGCATCCATTTCTTGGACCTTCATACTACCAGTCGTGATGGTACCTGTCTTATCAAAACAAAGAACATCTACTCGCGCCAAGGTCTCTACACAGTATAGTTCCTGCACTAGAACCTTCTTTTTGGCCAGCTTCATAGCTGCTACCGCTAGGGAGACGCTAACCAAGAGAATCAACCCCTCTGGAATCATGCCGACCAAGGCACCAGAACTTCCCAAGACAATTTCAACATAAGACCGTCCTAGACTAAAACCTCTGACATAGAGCAGAATCGCAACTGGCACCAGCAAGATCGAGACGATTTTTAAAATCTTATCCATGTAATCACGCAGTTGAGAAGGGTATTTTTTGAATTCCTTGCTGGATTTTGCGAGTTTGTTGATATAGCTATCTGGACCCACAGCCGTTGCTGTAACCAGACAAGTACCGCTGACGACATTGCTTCCGCTCATCAGCTTATCACCAACAGTTTTAAAGACTGAATCACTCTCACCCGTCAGCAAGGACTCATCAACTTCAATATTCCCTTCAAGGACTTCTGCATCGACAGGCACCTGATCACCCAGATTGAGGTGCAGATACTCCCCTAGAACGATGTCCTCTGGATCAATCTCAATCGTTTGACCATCTCGGTTGACTTTGTACTTACTTTTACCAAGCAAACTCAGCTTTTCCAAGGCATTTTTTGAACGCACTTCTTGGAAAATCCCAATGGCTGTATTAATAGCAATCACACCTAAAAAGAGCATATTTTCAAATCGCAAGGTTGTGGCTACCAGAACTGCCAGAGCCAAGTTCATAGCATTAAAAAAGGTAAAGATATTTGAAACGATAATTTCCTTTGTTGTTTTATAAGGTTTAATGTCGCTGATATTTCGTTGACGATCCTTGATGTCTTGACTACTTAAATACTTCATTTCTACTCCGATATCCTTTTGTACTACTATAGTAACACATATCTTTTTCTCTGTCACTTAAAGACTTAAAATAAGAAGAACTCACTTGACAAGCATCATCTATCGCCACTTTAAGAAGAACTTAAAAAGAGGCTAGGATTCCCCTAACCTCTTTTCTTTATACTGCCAAGGCACCCATTGGATCCCATGGTGCTAACACGATTGGTTCTGCTTCATATGCGGCTTGTTCTTCTGCTGTCAGCAATTCCTTACGGACAACGATTTGGTAAGTGTATTCATCCATCCAAACATCTGAGGCAACAAAGTACCCATCTGTACCGACCTTGTCTCCCCATGAGTTTTCAACCTTCCACTTGGTTGACTTGCCATTTTCGTCCAAGTCCACACCTGTCAAGACCATGGCGTGAGTCATCAAGCTTTCGCTGTAGTCCAAACGTCCAGCCTTGTCTTGAGTCAGTTGGATATCCATGCTTGATTCGAAGTCATAAACATCTGTCGCAAGGATTCCTGCTTTACGGTTGCTGAGTTGGCCGACATCTGAGCCAAACCAAACAGTTTCTCCTGTCTGCATTTGGGCAATCGCTAATTCCTTCAAGCGCTCCATTGGAACGTTGATGTAGCGAACTGCACGGCTACCAACCACATTTCCTAACATCTCAACTGTGTAAGATTTGCCATAAGGTTTATCAGCAGTTGGAGCATTGATAACAGAAACGTAGTCTTCTAGAGGAAGGTCAACATATTTTTTGTAAAATTCTTGTGGTGTAATGCCCTTTTCACTTTGGTAGTTATCATCCTTGTCACGATAAGCAAAGTCAAATTTACGTGGTGGAAGCCCTAATGACATTGCAAGGAAGTTAAAGATTTCTTGCAAGAGATCTTCTTTCTTAGCTTGAACAGTTGCTTGGTCAGCACCAGAAGCAAGCAAGTCACGCAAGATTTGAGCATCTTGACGAAGCAATTTGTTGAGAATCGCATTTAGCTCACGGCTGCTGCTAGATGAAACAGACTCAGGATAAACAGACTTAGGAACGACACCATATTTCTCAAAGAGGGCAACAACCATATCCCATTGACCACCGTCTTGTTGTGGAGTTTGGAGTAGGAAGCTAACCTTACGGCTCGTCAATTCTTGGTCTGCAGTCGCAATGACTTGCTCCAAGAACCAGTTAGATTTTTCATACTTGTCCCAGAAGAAAGTGTGGGCTTGTGACAATTCAAAGTCTTCCAATTTATATTGAGAAATGAGTTTGTGACGGAAGGTGTTGAGAGCTGCAAACATCCAGCAACGACCAGACGCTTTCTGGTTAGTAACCTTGTCCTTGGTCAAATCCAATGAGAAAACAGGTGCATTGTCTACATAACTTTGGCGACGTTCTAGAGCTGCAAAAATTCCATTGTGGCTGGCAGCATTTTCAATCGCTTGGTATTTGACATTTGCTTCATAGTTGGCAAATAGTTTATCTGTAAATGATTCTTGAATCGCGTTCATAGATTCCTCCTTTTACTCTACAGTCTATTATAACTCTTTTCACAAAGGAAGCAACTGAAAAACTTAAAAAGGCAAGGACATTCTCCTCACCTTTTCTAGCATAAATTAAATTAAGCAATACTCGCAAGGAGAACCTCTAACTCCTCCTTGGTCAGGCGACGCCATACTCCTCGTTCTAAGTTCTCGTCCAAGGCTAAAGTTCCCATCGTCAAACGTTGTAGGTCCACCACTTCCTTGCCACAGTAGGATACCATACGCTTGACCTGATGGAACTTCCCTTCAGCAATGGTCACGCGAACCAGACTTTGATTCTTTACTGGATTTACCGACACAATCTCCAGCTTCGCTGGCTGGCAGGTAAAGTCCTTGAGCGGGATGCCCTTGGCAAATGTCTCCACATCTTCTTGGGTCATAACTCCCTTGACTTGCGCCAGATAGGTCTTATCCACATGACGTTTAGGCGAAAGAAGAGAATGGGCAAGCTGGCCGTCATTGGTCAAGAGCAGAAGACCATGCGTATCAATATCCAAGCGCCCTACTGGAAAAACTCCCTTGGTCCGAGCAATATCATCCAACAAGTCCAACACTGTTCTGTGTTTAGAATCCTCAGTCGCTGAAATGACTCCTTGGGGCTTGTTCATCATGTAGTAGACAAACTCTTCATACTCTAGCACTTGACCATCAAAGCAAATCTCGTCTCTTTCTTCATTGATCTGCAGTTTAGCTGATTTTTCTTTTTTACCATTTACTGTCACGCGCCCAGCTTTAAGCAAGTTTTTAACCTCAGTCCGACTCCCCACAGCGCAGGCAACTAAAAATTTATCTAATTTCATAGAACTATTATATCATACTCAAAAGGAGGCTGGCTCAATGACCAACCTCCTTTTCGTTTCATACTCTTCAAAAATCTCTTCAAACCGCGTCAACGTCCATCTGCAACCTCAAAACAGTGTTTTGAGCTGACTTCGTCAGTTCTATCTACAACCGCAAAGCAGTGCTTTGAGCAGCCTGCGGCTAGTTTCCTAGTTTCTATTTGATTTTCATTGAGTATCAGATTTAAGAAATTAACTTCCTCGTCTCCAGAAAATAGCTAAGACAACTATAGCACCTAAAACAGCTGGAACAATAGCTATCCCCGCTAGGTTTGGACCCCAAGTTCCAAAGAGCAGGTGCCCCAAAGAAGCACCAATCCAGCCGAGAAACATTTTCCCAAAGCATCCCATGCTCTCTCCACGATTGGTCAAAGCACCTGCCAAGAGTCCCACTAGGAGACCAACAAACATACTTCCTAACATATTATCTCCTTAATTTGCCCAATCTCCATTACGGAAGAGTGGTACACGTGTCCCATCCTCACGGATACCATCGATATCCATTTGGTTAGAACCAATCATAAAGTCTACGTGAACATCTGAACGGTTAAGTCCTGCAGCTTCAAGCTCTTCTTCGCTCATCTCTGCACCACCAACAACGCTAGTCGCATAGGCTGCACCGATAGCCAAGTGGTTTGACGCATTTTCATCGAAAAGGGTATTAAAGAAGGTAATACCTGACTGAGAAATTGGACTTGGATCTGGTACCAAGGCACATTCACCCAAGGCACGCGCGCCAGCATTTTCAAAGACAAGGTCTTTCATGACCTGATCACCCTTCTCAGCAGTGATATCTACGATTTGACCATCCTTAAAGGTCACCTTAATACCTTCGATGATATTGCCGTTATAGCTAAGTGGTTTTGTAGAAGTGACATAGCCATCTGCACGACGGAAGTCAGGAGCCGTAAAGACTTCTTCTGTCGGCATATTTGGCAAGAATCCTTCTCCCTGTGCATTGATAGCGCCAGCTGATTCCCAAACGTGGTTCTTCGGCAAGCCAAGTGTCAAATCTGTCCCTGGCGCTGTGTAGTGAAGGGCTGAGAATTGTTCTTTATTGAGCATTTCTGCCTTGCTCTTGAGGATGGCTGCATGTTCTTCCCAAGCCTTAACTGGATCTTCTTCGTAGACTCGGCAAGTTTTGAAGATTTGATCCCAAAGAAGATCCACTGCTTCTTCATCGCTCGCAGCATTTGGAAAGACTTTCTTAGCCCATTCAAGTCCAGCAGCGGCTGCTACAGTCCAGCTAACCTTGTTGGATTGAGTTGCGATGCGCATTGGCTTCATCGCGAGTCCCATAGCTTTGGCAGAAGCTGAAAGCTTGTCCGCATCCACTCCGTTCAAGGCACCTGGATCAGATGAACGAACTCCTAGACGGCTAGCCTTGTTTTCCAAGAGGTAGTTCATCTCAGCAATCTTGTATTCTGGCACATTGTCCAGACGCTCCATCGGAGCGTGGAGGAATTTCTCACGGTTGATGACATCATCTGTCCACTGAACGATGACCTCATGTGCACCCAAGGCATAAGCTTCTTTCACGATCAAATGCGCCAACTCGCGTTGCTCAACATCGATAGAGAGAGCCAAGGTGTGACCAGGTTGCACGTTAATTCCATTCGCAACCAACAATTTTGCATATTTTTCTAGATTTTCTTTAAAATTTGGTAAAACCATTCTATTCTTCCTTTTCTTTTGTTATTTTTCCTTCAAAGCAGAAAATAATCCTGCTAAAGCAATGGCACCAGACAAGAGCGCTGTCGATAGAAGAATTGTCTGATCAGCAAGTTCCAATTGATATTCAAACACCTTCTCAGCTGGCTTATCTTCCGCAAAAATTTTTAGTTTCATGAAATATCCTCCGTTACTAGTATATCACATATGATATAAATTTAAAAACAAGCCTAATAAAGCTTGTTTTTAATTAACTAAAACAAAAGTCGTGTACATATCTTTCCACTTCTTTTTCCATGGATTGAATCTCACGAATACCCCATTTATCATTCTTTACCGTTACGTCTGCCATCATCTGTAATTTTAAACTCTGGCGATTGAAAATTCCTTCCCACTGTTTATACTTTGCACTTGGAACCAAATTCCCAAACTTCGAATTTTGGCTATCTGTAATGATACAAAGATTCCCAAAAGAGTGCAAAAATTTATCATCAAGCTTTTCAACCCTTTCATCACTATTTGGATGTTGTGGAAACCAATGTTCTATAGAGCGACGATAAGCAAATTTGAAATCTTCAAACTTAACATCGTATGCTTTCTTTAATTCTTCACGATTTTTCCATAAAACATAATCCACAAAGTTAAAAGCATAAACAGGAATTGCACCATATTTTTTGATACTTTTATCTTCGGTAAACAATCTTTCCTCAGCATATCTCACTGCCATTTTTTCAAGAAAATCCTTAAAGAGACTAGCAAATTCTGTTTGATTTAACTCTTCAATATGGTTAAACAGGAATTGCAAGATTTCATATAACCAACGACTATCACGATTAGCAGTAAAGGTCACAGCAAACATGGATTGGAGGAGAATAATGTTTTTGTTTAAATTGTCAAAAGTATTTTTTTGAAAATTAATTCGAACATATTTCCATCCTCTATTTTCATTTCGTTGATATGTCTCATACTGACCTCGTTTGATTTGCCATTCAGTTTCATTTTCTAATTGGACATTTTTTACGATAAGAGTATCAAATATATGCTTCATAGTCAGAAGTAGTTGCCCAAATTGTTGGACCCATTCTCTATCTCGTCGTTCAATTTCAAAAATTTTCAATAATTTTTTATCATCAAATGTAGTTTCGTCATTTCCTTCCATAATGAAAAAAACTTGAAGTAAAAATGTTGGAAAATCAATTACAGTCGTATAATTTGAAATATCTGCTCCATTATTTACTAAGCTACTACTTTCATATTTTGTCTGAGTAATAGCATCTAGTAAACTTTTTTTCTCTAACTTTTCAACTCTTATCTTATCAAATACATCTAGCAATTTGAAATCAGCATATTCTTTCCCAAAAATTTTCTCCCCCTCTTCATCAGGATTATTTGGTCTACTTCGGATTTGAAAAGCTTTTAATACTGGCTTATCAAATTCCGCACAGGCATCCCAAATTCTCGCAAATTTTTGTGCCATTTCTTGATCTTCACCAAATTTAGACATCATTTGCGCCTTAAGAATCTCATGAGCCTCTAGTTGTTCGCCTCGAGAGTTGAAACGTTCAAAATAAAGATTCAAATCCAAATCCTCAGGAAGTATACTCCGAAAAATGATGACATTCTCAAAAAGATAATCAACGAAAAACTGAGGATTAAGCTGGCGCTCCTCTAGCACTTTTTTCAATGCGTCTTTAGCATATCCGTAGCCTCTAGTTAGCTCATTTTCATCGTCCTCAGAAATTTTTTGCTTAGTAAATAGTTTTTGAATATTTTCATTTGATTTCCTCCGAGCTGGGAAAGTTAAACGAACCGCCTCTAATCTGTCACAATCAAACTCATTTTTCAAAACCAAAGCAATTAAATTAAGGGCTGTGGTTCGTTGTTGACCATCTATAATTTTGAAAATACCATTCTCTTCATTGACGACTAATGTTCCAATATAGTAATTGTCTCTCTTTTCTTTAAAAGCATCTGCTACATCGTTCAATAATTGTTCGATCTCATCATAAGTCCAGGAAAAATTTCTCTGATAAAGAGGAATAGCATAGGTCTCTTCATTTAGCAAACGATTAACTGATAAGCATATATGTGTTTCTACCATTTATCTTTTTCCTCTTCTATAATTTGTTCCACAGTATAATTTTCAAATAATTCTCTATCTATCTTGACCATGAAATCATTAGGAGTCACAGCATGTGCTAATAGTTGGAATAGCTTTTGAATCTCTTTTTGTCTGAATTTTCCTCCTGCAGCATAGTTTCCTACAGTAGCATCATATATAGCCCGAGACTTTACACGGGGGTAGTAAGCCCAAATAAACAAGGTCTCTACTATTTCTTTTGATAATTCTTCTTTTCCAAATCTCTCTGCAAAAAGCGAACAAATATTTAGAAACAAATTATGACACTTTAGATAGCGTCCTTTTGAACTATTGTAAATTTTTGACATACCTTCTGGATAATCTGAACTATTCTCTTCCCTATCAATCTCATCAGAAAAACCTAACTTTTCATTTAAAAAATTCTTATGTTCTTTAATAGTCTTATGGACGGATTCAATATACTCAAAAAATTTACTTCCATCAATGATTGGCATAGTTATTGACATAGGGAAGTTTTCAATATGACGATATAATTCTAGGTATGGAAAGTTCTGATTCAAGTCGACGCCTTTAAAATCGTCAATAAAATCCTCTGTAAAACGGAGATAAGAACCATAACGCTTGTTTGTCAATCCTGTCTCTCCTCGAGACCAACGTCTCATACGGAAAAGATGTTTATCAAACAACTCTTTGAGACTTAAATCTTTATCTTCTACAAATCGCTCCCACTTTTCAACAATCTTTTCATCTTCTGAATCTTGCTTGCGAAGATGATAGGCTTTGAGCAAATCATGAGATTCTAAAGATTTTCCACGATTATTCTGAGAATCAAATAGCTGAAAGGCCTCTGATAATCGTTCTTGGGGCATAGTAATCACAGAGACAGCACAATTCTCTAATAAAAAGTTGCAAATATCTTTTGCCTCATTTTCGCCAACTAATTGAGTTAAATTTTTCCACTCATTATAATTTTCACTCGCATGATAGCAAGATATCTCTCCAAATTCAGCACTCAACAGTTGATTAGCACCCTTATAATTCTCTAAATCATCTAATAAATGAAGAAACAAGGAAATTGAAATTAGCCGTTGCTGTCCATCGACAATATCTAAGTGTCCTTCATTTTCATGTTCATTTTCATGCAGGATAACGGATCCTATCTGATATTCCTTTTTACCCATAGCATCTCGTAAATCATAAAAAAGATTACGGATATGTTTTCTGTTCCATTTATAAGGTCTTTGATAAGAAGGAATCCGCAATTTCCCTTCTTTCAGTAGTTCTCCAACCTTTTTAGAAGTAAATTGAATACTCATTTTATCCTCATTTATATTTATCTATCATTTCTTGAACTGTTTGCTTCATATCCTCTACTAAAATACGAGGAGACAAAACAGTAACTGCTTCCCCTTGTCCCAGTAACCAGCGTTTAAGACCCGGTGTATACTGACTTTTAAACTTAAAATGAGTCCAGGCACCATTTTTCCCAACTATTTTTGCATTTGGAAATTGATCCATCACAATAGTAGGATCATACAAATACCCAATCTCAATACTGATTTTCTTCCCGATAAAAGCATCAACTCTCTCGTTACGAATATCACCATCTCTAAATTTATCTCGATAAGAAATAGAGGGTTTCTCTATACCACTAAGAGACCATGATTGGATACGGTCTACTCTTAAAGTAATATAAGTAGCGTGTTTTAACTGATAAACAACCAGATAAAAATAATGACTATCATAGTAAAGAGATACAGGCAAAACCGTCTGCTTCTTAGAAGATTCAGAATAAGGTTTTTGATAGATAATGTCTAAGACCTGTTCATGTAGAATAGACTCCGATAAATTCCAAATTTTCTCTATTCTATCTTGTTGATCCGTTAAGGGAGCATAATTAAGCTTTTCACTACCAATAATCTGCTCAATTTCTTTCTGGTCATCACGAGGAATTAAAATCAGTAAATTTTTTAGTAAGCTATCAATTTCTGGCCGATTCAATGCTCGATTTTCCAATAAAATCTTTGAAATAACAAGTATATCCTTTTTATTAAAAACTGACTTACTTGATAGGCTATACTTATTTGTTTTACGACTATAAAGCAGGTCTCCATTAAAATCGGGATGACTGGATAAAATATCACGAAGGAGCGAAAACTCTCTCTGTATCGTCTTTTCACTGACCTCAAATTCTTGGGCTAATTGCTTTTTTCCTAACGGAGTCCCAAACTGTAAGCGTAAAAAGATTGTTAGTAATCTCTCTTGATCATTCATCTAATGTCCTTTTTGTTAATCTTCAAGCGATGTTAGACAAGCTGTCATTCCCCACTTAAAACGCACAATCAAAGGAAAATGTAAATTTTCCAATTGATCTGGTTCAGAGTCACCAGAGAAAACAATTTGTTTATTCATATCATGTTGAGAATTAAAAAGATTAAAAAATTTTTCTTGAATCATATCATCTTTTTCTCCCAATATCTGAATATCATCTACTATTAGGAGATCAAACTTCTCACTTCTAACTTTTTGTATTTCTAGCTCATTTTCTAACAAATCTTTAGCAGAAATATATTTTACTCGCTTTTCTGGATTGTTCTCAAGAACCTTATTTCCAATTGCTTGCAGGAGATGTGTTTTTCCTGAACCTGATTGCCCATAAATATAAAGGGGATTGTATTTTAATCCTAAGTTCTTTACTACTTCTAAAGCTTCTTTTTTTGCTAAAGCATTACCGTCTTTTTCTATAAAATTTTCAAATTGATATTTGTTATCTAATCCTGTATTGTTCATCATTTAAACCTCTTTCTTTGTTATGCTATAAGTATAACAAAACAGATGGACAATTTTTGTCCGTCTGTTAATTTTTTTTAAAATAAATCATCAAACAAACTCAACTGGTTATCCTCTGGCATATTGCCGAGAATCCCCATTTCATCCATCTTTTCAACCAAGGTCGATGACAGTCCGCCACGCTTGCGCAGTTCTGTTTTAGAGAGGAATTCTCCCTCTTCACGCGCACGCACCAACTGCTTAGCAACGTTCTCTCCCAGACCATCCATTGCGACAAATGGTGGGATAAGAGTGTCTCCGTCAATGATGAACTCAGTCGCATTACTACGATAGAGGTCCAACTTGCCAAACTTAAAGCCACGTTCCCACATTTCATTGACAATCTCAAGAGTTGTATAGAGGTCAATCTCCACATTAGAGGCTTCATTATTCTTCCGTTTTTTAGCGATTTCTTCCATTCTACGTTTGATGGCATCCAAGCCCGCACCCATGGTCTTGATATCAAAGGCCTTGGCACGGATTGAGAAGTAAGCACAGTAATAATAAATCGGATGGTGAACCTTGAAGTAGGCTACACGCAAGGCCATCATAACATAGGCTGCCGCATGGGCCTTAGGGAACATATACTTGATTTTTCCACAGGATTCGATATACCACTCTGGCACCTTATTGGCTTTCATGGCTTCGATATAGCCATTTCTCTCCTCTTCGGAGATCTTCAGCCACAAGCCTTTACGTACCCGTTCCATGATAGTAAAAGCCATCTTAGGCTCGAGACCCGCATGCATGAGGTAAACCATGATGTCGTCACGACAACCGATAACGGTTGATAGGTCTGCAATCCCTTGCTTGATCAAATCCTGGGCATTTCCCAACCACACATCAGTACCGTGGGACAGACCTGAGAGCTGAAGTAACTCCGCAAAAGTCGTCGGATGCGTCTCGTCTACCATCCCACGTACAAAGTTGGTGCCAAACTCTGGAATTCCCAGCATCCCCGTCGGCGTTCCGATTTGCTCCGGCGTCACCCCAAGTACATCCGTCCCAGAAAAGAGGGCCATGACACCTTCATCATCCATAGGAATTTCATTAGGGTCAATCCCAGACAAGTCCTGCAATTTTCGAATCATGGTTGGATCATCATGCCCCAGTACATCGAGTTTGAGGACATTCTCATCGATATCATGGAAGTTAAAGTGAGTCGTCTGCCATTCAGCCGTCACATCATCTGCTGGATATTGGACAGGCGTAAAGTCGTAAACATCCATGTAGTTCGGAATAACAACGATTCCCCCCGGGTGTTGTCCTGTAGTCCGCTTAACACCAGCTGCACCTTGGGCAAGGCGTTCCACCTCTGCATCACGATAAAACTTCCCGTAGTCCCTCTCGTAGCCCTTTACAAATCCATAGGCAGTCTTAGCAGCCACCGTACCAACCGTTCCTGCACGGAAGGCATATTCCTCACCGAAGATATCACGTACATCCAAGTGGGCGCTAGGCTGATCTTCTCCCGAGAAGTTCAAGTCAATATCGGGAACCTTGTCCCCATCAAAACCAAGGAAGGTCTCAAACGGAATATCCTGCCCATTTTTGCTAAGTTTGTGACCACAGTTTGGACAATCCTTATTGGGCATATCAAACCCTGAACCGTAAGAACCATCCGTGATAAACTCGCTGTACTGACACTGACCACAAACATAATGAGGAGAGAGAGGATTGACCTCCGTAATCCCAATCATGGTCGCAACAAAACTGGACCCAACAGACCCACGAGAGCCAACCAAGTAGCCCCGTTCATTGGAACGTTGCACCAGCATCTGCGATGCCAGATAAATCACGGCAAATCCATTCCCCAGAATAGAAGTCAATTCTTTTTCAATCCGCAAATCAACAATATCTGGCAGCGGATTGCCATAAATCTCAAAAGCTTTCTTATAGGTCAGCTCGGCGACCGTTTCTTCCGCCTTGTCGATGAAAGGTGTATACAAGTCACCCTTAACGACCTCAACAGGTTCAAAGATATCTGCCAAGGCATTGGTGTTTTCAATGACTAATTTGCGTGCTAAATCTTCTCCCAAGAAAGCAAATTCATCCAACATCTCATTAGTCGTTCTAAAATGAGCCTTGGGAAGAGGAGCTGGCTGGGCATGTTCACCGTGACCAATGGTCCGGTTAATCATAGCCCCCTGGCCTAAACTACGGACAATAATTTCACGGTAAATCTCTTCTTCCGGTTCGATATAGTGGACATTTCCCGTAGCTAGAACAGGCTTGCCAAGACGGTCCCCAACCTCTATCAAACTCTTGATAATAGTCTGGAGTTCCTCCATATCCTTAACCTGCTCCTTGGCAATCAAGGGAGCATAGATAGCCGGTGGCATGACCTCGATAAAGTCATAATACTTGGCCACCTCAACCGCCGCATCCACACCTTGGGAAACAACTGCGTCAAAAACTTCGCCTTCCGAGCAAGCCGACCCCAAAATCAAGCCCTCCCGATGGGCGTCTAGAACCGTTCTCGGAATCCGTGGTACTCCTTCAAAGTACTTGGTATTGGACAAAGAAACCAGTTTAAAGATATTTTTTAGACCTACCTGATTCTTGACATAAATAGTCGCATGCTTGATCCGAGCTTTTTTATAAGAATCTGGACTAATCAAATCAATGTTTAGTCTAGCTAGGTTGGTCACACCATGTTTTTCTGCTACCTCTTTGATAAAGATGAAAAGCAAACGACCAGTAGCTTCCGCATCGTAATTAGCCATGTGGTGGTGTTCAAGTGCTACACCAAAACGCTTAGTCAAAGGTCCCAAACCATGGCGTTTATACTCAGGATAGAGGTTTCTAGCAAACTCCAGCGTATCGATAACTGGCTGGTTAATTTTAGGCAGACCATGGCGCTCATAGTTGGCATTCATAAAGCCAACGTCAAAGGGCGCATTGTGAGCAACTAAGACTGTATCCTTGCAAAATTCTTGGAATTCTTGCAAAACTTGTTCCAGTGGTTTAGCATTTTTGACATGATCATCTGTAATTCCTGTCAACTCAGTAGTAAAGGCTGACAAGGGATGCCCAGGATTGATAAATTCATCAAATTCGGCAATAACATTTCCCTTGTACATCTTAGAAGCCGCAACTTGAATCAAGTCATTATAGATAGCTGAAAGTCCCGTCGTTTCAACGTCAAAAACCACGTAGGTTGCTTCTGAAAAGTCCATCTCTACTTCGTTGTAAACGATAGGAACACGGTCTTCAACGATATTGGCTTCCATTCCATAGATCAGCTGAATTCCTGCTTTCTTAGCTGCCTTATAGCCATGTGGGAAAGATTGAACATTTCCATGGTCCGTGATGGCAACCGCCTTGTGTCCCCACTTAGCAGCTATCTCAACGATCTCCTCTACTTCTGGTAGAGCATCCATAGTCGACATATTAGTATGAGCATGAAACTCAACCCGACGCTCACCTTCTGGCATCAAATCCTTCCGCTCATAGTGAACAACTTCCTGCACATCCTGGACGTTCATGGTCAAATCACGTGTGAAGTTATTCATCTCCACATTCCCACGAACTCGGAGCCAAGAATTCTTCTTAATGATGTCAAACTTCTGAGCTTCTTCTTCATTCTTAACCCATTTTTGCATTGAAAAACTTGAAGTGTAGTCTGTCATTTTAAAGTTGATCAAAACGCGACCAGTTCTGGTCACCTTATGCTCCACATCAAAAACGACCCCTTCAAAAACCAGACGATTTTCCTCAGTCGTCACGTCGATCATCTGGGTAACTTCAGCCTTATCTAGTTTAGGCTTGGCCGCAGCCTTTTTAGCCTGAAAATCAAAGGCTGGCTTCTCTTCTACTGGAGGAGGAGCCATTTGTTCCAGTTGCTCCATAGCCCGGAGCGCTTCCTCATTGGCAGCTTGGACAATCTGTTCATTCTCCGTATGGAAGGCTTCCTCCTGCTCTTGTGTAAGAGCATCATTCTTTTCTATTTGGCATACAAAAGCTGGAAAACCAAACTTTTCGAGTTGCTTTGCCAAATTAGGAAGATGATTCTTCTTAAAGTGCTCCTTATCAATCGCCTCTGAACCTTCAATAATGAGTTGATTTCCCTCCGCACGAACGTTTAAATTCTGGTAAAGAGATTTAAACCCCTGACTTGCACATGGACCTTCAGAAAAAGCCTCCCTATAGTAGGCCTGCAAGAGTTCATTAGAGAATTCTTGAGAAAGAGTCTTGATTTCGAAAACAGCTCGATTCCCTGTCTTAGAAAATTCTTCACCAAGCCCTTTCTTTAACTCTAAAAAGATTTCAATCGGTAAAATATTAGAAAATACAAAATGAAATTCCCAAATCTTACTAATTTTATGAACCACAACACGCTCAATTCTGGCATCAACAAGAGCAGGATTCTGTCTCAATTGATCAGAGATTCCTAGTTGATTCATCAAAATTTCAAACTTACTTGACATTCATTTTCCTCACATTATTCTCTTACTATTTTACCATAATTAAAGAAAATATATGACTAGTACCATTCCTTAAGCACTGCTAGTTTACACAAATTTATTCCGTAAACAAAAAAGAAGACTCTCAGAATCTCCTTAGTAAATAAAAAAAGATACCCTTAAGTATCCTCGTAAT